>NZ_JBSVWF010000026.1:0-78349 GCF_054071635.1 Pseudomonas sp. SDO52101_S400
TCAGGAATTGAAGCGACGCCGATGTGTTCCCTTTCTTTCTACCAAGGGAGAGGGGACTGATCGAGGTGAATGTTAGAGATTCATTGACCTGGAATATTGAGTCGTACTCAGGAATTGAAGCGACGCCGATGTGTTCCCTTTCTTTCTACCAAGGGAGAGGGGGCTGACCGAGGTGAATGAATGAGCTCCATCGACTTGAAATCTTGAGTCGGACTGAGGGTTTGAAGCATCCCCGATCTGCTCCCTTTCCCCTCGCCCCCTTGGGGGCGGTCCGACGATTCGGGAGGGCTGGGGTGAGGGGGTAGGTTCTTAACGACACAAAATATCTCAAGCCGGATAAAAAAAGGGCCTGCTTCGTTTCCGAAGCAGGCCCTTTTGTTTATTGAAGTTAGAACTCAGTAGAACCGATCAATCACCCGAACTTCGTTCTTGTTCTGCATCGAGTCCCACGCCTGTTTCAGCGTTTGCAGAACATTACCGATGAAGTCCTTGTCGGCCGCGGCTTTTTTGCCGACATAGCCGTGGCCGCGGCGGTACATCTTCAGGCGGGCCAGCAGGTTCTGGTTGTTCCGGTCGAACTCTTCTTCACCAGCATGGGGCGACAGGCAGTCGATATGGACCTGACCCGACTTGCTGATCCACAGAATATGGCTGTCGTGGCTGTCTTTTTGCGCAGCGAACATACGAGCCAGTTCTTCGATAGTAGGTTGATTGTTCAGATTCATGATATTGCCCCTTGACCAGTCTGGTGATCTTTCAAAGTTGATTCGCTAATACAGGTAGCCCATCGGTTAGTTGATCCCTGGCACCGAAACCAGGACGTCAGCGGTCGCCCGTGTGAAGTACGGGGTCATGCATCTGTTGCATGTAGTCGTGTTGAATAACTGCTACGCAATAGCGTCACAACGAGGAGAAGCAGCGAAAACCGGGAGGCTCCTTGACGACGTTTTCAGGGTCGACCACAAGCGTCTTGAGAATTTTCGCCAGCGCTTCTCGTCCTTGTACTGGACGTTCAGGCCAGGTCAGCTTCTTCAATCTGCCTTGTGGGCAGCGTGTATCCGGAAAAAACAGCTCGGCGGTCAGACGAGCTTGCTCAAGCGTGTTGCCAGTGCTCCCGATCGGGGAGACGTCTGCATCATGCAAAAGCAAAACGACGCCGTCAACGGTTTTGTAGTGATTATTTTTGGTCACTACATATTGTCGGACAAAGTCATTCTGGAATGAGAAAAGGGCCGTTCAGGCAGCGTGGGAAGGGCTGCGCAGGCAGTAGAAGGTGCAGGGGTAACCGTCTACGGTTTTCTGCTGACAAGTGAATTCGCCGCCGCTCACCTCAGGGATGACCCTGGCCCAGAAGCGCCGCGCAGGCAGGTTGGCGTCGACATGGAAAATCTGCCACTGACCAGGCAGGTGGCTCAAGAGGGCAGAGGCGACAAACTGCGCGACGCCTTGGCCACGCCAGCGCCGGCTGACGAAGAAATAGCCGATGTTGTAGTCGGCGCCTTCGATGAGGATGTGATCATCGACGGTCACGAATCCCGAGAGTTCGCCGTCGACGTTGATCAGGAATGGCCGGGTTGCCGGCTGGCGCCAGTAATCGTCCTTCAACTGGATTGGAAAGAATCCGTGTTCGGCGAGCTTCAGCGGCAGCCACTCGCTGAAGTCGTAAGTGTAGAACTGCATCAGGTTTTCGATGGTGTCCAGTTCGTCGCGCCGGGCGACGCGCAGTTCGATGACAGACATACCGCTGGCTCCTGACAATCACTGCAGAAACAGTAGCGCGCAACGGGCTATTTGGCTGCCGGTTTCGCCGTGCGTTTGCCGGTAGCGGTGGTTTTGCGCCGGGTGGTTTTGCGCTTGTTCTTCCAAGGTGCCGAAGCCTTGCCGGCAGGTAGCGGGCCGCTGATGGTCAGGCTCAGCCCGGCGCAACGGGTCACTTGCTTGCTCATCCACGCGGCCTGTTTGGTGACGAACTCTTCCAGACTCATCTCGCCGCTCTGCACCATGTCCAGCGCCTGTTCCCAGATCGCTGTAGTGCCGGGGTCGGCAATCGCCCTGGGCACGGCGTCGATCAGGCTGAACGCGGCGGGCGTGGCGGAGAGTGCCTTGCCGTTTTTCACCAGATAACCGCGATCCAGCAGGCCCTGAATGATCGAGGCGCGGGTGGCTTCAGTGCCGATGCCGGTGGTGTCCTTGAGTTTCTGCTTGAGCAGCGGGTCTTCCACCAGTTTGGCGACGTTTTTCATCGCCTTGATCAGATCGCCTTCGGTGTAGGGCTTGGGTGGCTGCGTCCACAGGTCCTTGAGCTTCACATCCGCCACGGCGCATTCGGCGCCCTGGGTCAGCGTCGGCAGGGTTTGCGGGGCAGGGGCTTCACGACCCTTGGCCGGGGCCAGTGCTTCCGGTAGTGCGCGTTTCCAGCCCGGCTCGATGATCTGCTTGCCGACGGCGCGCAAGGCTTCGCCGGCGCAATCGAAATCGGCCTGGGTGCGGTCGTATTCGTGATTGGGCAGGAACTGCGCCAGATACCGCGCGCGTATCAAGGTGTAGACCGCACGATGCTTGCCGGTCAGGCGTTCGAGATTCTTGGCGGCGGCGGTGGGGATGATGCCGTGGTGGGCGCTGACCTTGGCGTCGTTCCAGGCGCGGGAGCGACGCTGCGGCTCCAGATGCTCGCGCAAGGCATCGAGGCTCGGGTCGGCCTGGCGCAACGCCGCGAGAATCCCCGGCGCCTCGCTGTGCTGGCTCACGGGCAGGTAGCCGCAATCGCTGCGCGGGTAGGTGATGACCTTGTAGGTTTCGTAGAGGGCCTGGGCGATGTCGAGGGTTTCCTGGGCGCCGAGGCCGAGTTTTTTCGAGCAGACTTCCTGCAAGGTGCCGAGATCGAAGGGCAGGGGCGCCACTTCGCGCAGGCGCTCGGTGCGCAGCTTCACCACCCGGGCGCTGGCAGCGCTGCTGATTGCGGCGGCCGCTTGCTGGGCGAGGGCCTGATTGAGGCAGCGGTCCTGATCGTCACAGGCATCGTTCGGCGCCCGCCATTGCGCGGTGAACGCCGTGCCGTGGTGCAGCAGTTGCACATCGATGGCCCAGTACGCGACGGGCACGAAATCGGCGATGCAGCGGTCGCGATCCACCACCAGTCGCAGGGTTGGCGTCTGCACGCGGCCCACCGGCAGCACGCCTTGATAGCCGGATTGCCGGCCAAGCAGGGTGAACAGCCGACTCATGTTCATCCCGATCAGCCAGTCGGCCCGTGAACGCCCCAATGCCGAGTGATAGAGGCTGAAGGTTTCCGAGCCCGGCTTCAGAGCCGCCAGGGCCTTGCGGATCGAGGCTTCATCCAGCGCCGACAGCCACAAGCGGCGGATCGGCCCGCGATAGCGGCAATGCTCGACCAGCTCACGGGCGATCATCTCGCCTTCACGGTCGGCGTCGGTGGCGATGATCAGTTCGCTGGCCTCGCCGAGCAGTCGCTTGACTGCCTTGTACTGGCTGGCCGTGCGCGGCTTGACGGTCATTTTCCATTTGTCGGGGATGATCGGCAGGTCCGCCAGCACCCAGCGCTTGTAGCGTGCGTCGTAGGCGTCCGGCGGGGCGGTTTCCAGCAAGTGGCCGATGCACCAGGTCACCGTGACGTCCGTTCCCAGCCAGCAGCCGTCGCCTCGGCGCCTGGCGCCCAGCACGGCCGCAATATCCTTGGCCTGGGAAGGTTTTTCACAGAGGTACAGCCGCATAACCACCGTCGTCGATCATTGCCCGAAGAGGCGCACAGAATGGCCTGAGTCGGGCAATCGGGCAACTTTTATCTGTATGGATATACAGATAAAAGGATTGCCGGTCATGACAACCGTCGCCGGGGCAATCCGGGACGCTATCGAGAAATTGATTAGCGCCCCCGCTGGCGGCTGTGGCAGGTTCAATTCGCCTCAACAGGGCGAGTGACAGGACGATCTCGCCAGAAGATCGCCGTTTTTCTGTCTGACACTGACTCTTTAGAAACAAGGACGTACACCATGTCTCAACCTTCCTCCCAGGCCAGCAGCGCCTTCACCGCGGTCGACACTTTCAGCCACCTGTATGACCGTGGCACCGGGACCGTCAACGGCAAGCCGTCGTTCACCGCCGACCAGGCCGCCGACGAAATCCTGCGCAAGGGCATGTCGTGGCAAGACAAGAACGCCGACGGCAAGATTGATCTGACTTACTCGTTCCTGACCGACAAGCCGTCGAACTACAACCCCAAACTCGGCAACTTCAGCGAGTTCAGCGATCAGCAGAAAGCCCAGGCCATCCTGTCGATGCAATCGTGGTCGGACGTGGCCAAAGTCACCTTCACCGAAGGCAAGGGCGGCGACGGTCACATGACCTTCGGCAACTACGACGTCAGCACCGGCGGCGCGGCTTTCGCCTACCTGCCCCAGGGCAGCAGCTATGACGGCCAGTCGTGGTATCTGATCAACGATAAATATCAGGTCAACAAGACTCCGGACACCAACAACTACGGACGCCAGACCCTGACCCACGAAATCGGCCACACTCTCGGTCTGTCGCACCCGGGCGCCTACAACGCCGGCAACGGTAACCCGACCTACGGCGACGCCAAGTACGCCGAAGACACCCGTGGTTACAGCCTGATGAGCTACTGGAGCGAAGCCAACACCGACCAGAACTTCAGCAAGGACGGCAGCGGCGCCTACGCTTCGGCTCCATTGCTGGACGATATCGTCGCGGTGCAGAAACTCTACGGCGCCAACCTGGAAACCCGTGCCGACAACACCGTTTACGGCTTCAACTCCAACGCCGATCGCGACTACTACAGCGCCACTTCGAACACCTCCAAAGTGGTGTTCTCGGTATGGGACGGCGGCGGCAACGACACCCTGGACTTCTCCGGCTTCAGCCAGAACCAGAAGATCAACCTCAACGAAGGTTCGTTCTCCGACGTCGGCGGCCTGGTGGGCAACGTGTCCATTGCGTACGGCGTGACCGTTGAAAACGCGGTGGGCGGCTCGGGCAATGACCTGTTGATCGGCAACTCGGCAGCCAACGATCTGATCGGCGGTGCCGGCAACGACATCATCTACGGTGGCGGCGGCGGTGATTCGTTGTGGGGCGGTGAAGGTGCAGACACCTTCGTGTTTGGCGCTGCCAGCGACTCGACCATGACCGCACCGGACTGGATCATGGATTTCACCAGCGGCCTGGACAAGATCGACCTGTCGGGCATCGCCGGTTTCGCTTCGGGCGCGGCCACGCTGAACTTCGTCAGCGGCTTCACCGGGCACGCGGGCGACGCGATCCTCACTTACTTTGCGCAGACCAACCAGACCAGCCTGATGATCGACCTCACAGGCCAGGGTTCGGTGGACTTCGCCGTGGGTGTGGTGGGGCAGGCCGTGGCGACCGATATCGTCGCCTGATCTGAAAACGGAAAATCTGAAACGAAAAAACCGCAGTCCTTCGCAGGCTGCGGTTTTTTTATGGGCGGAAAACCGTTCGGCTGCGAACCCGACGAGATTCTCCCGCATGGGTTATACCTGAACCGGTGCCTTCGCCGCAGTCAGGAGAAACCGATGAAAACCTCCGGTCCAAGCCCCGTCATCACCATCGCCGAGCAGCCAGGCTGCCTCCTTGTGAAATTCCATGGCATACAAGTCGCCGCTTCAGCCCGAGCACTGGTGTTGCTCGAAGCCAATTACCCGCCGGTCTACTACATCCCCCGCGAAGATATCGACGAAAAATACTTCGCCCGCACCGACCACACGAGTTATTGCCCGTACAAGGGCGACGCCAGTTATTTCAGTCTGCAAGTGCCCGGGCATGAGGGCGCGAACGCGGTGTGGACGTACGAACATCCGAAGATTTCGGTCAGCCAGATCAAGGACTACGTGGCGTTCTATCCCGATCAGGTGAAGTTTGAATTGCTGGAGGCGGAGGTCTGAAATTACGCAGGGTGGCGAGGGCATTGCCCCCTCGCCACACGTTTATCAATCAGTTCTTGTCCAGATCGATATTCTTCGTCTCACGCAAGCAAATCATCCCGACCACCAGGCTCACCCCGGTAATCAGCACCGGGTACCACAGCCCGTAGAAAATATCCCCGGTGTACACCACCAGCGCAAACGACACGGTCGGCAGGAAACCGCCGAACCAGCCGTTGCCGATGTGGTACGGCAGGGACATCGAGGTGTAGCGGATGCGGGTCGGGAACAGTTCGACCATCAGCGCCGCGAGCGGTCCGTAGCACATGGCGGAAATGATGATCAGAGCGACGATCAGGGCCACGATCATCGGCTTGTTGATTTGCTGCATGTCAGCCTGTTGCGGGTAGCCGGCGAGGGTGATCGCGCCGCGCAGGGCGGCCTCGTCGAAGCCGTCGAGTTTCACATCGCCGACGCTCACCTGCACCGCGCTGCCAGCCGGGGCGGCGACGCTGGAGTAGGGCAGACCTTGCTTGACCAGGAAGGTCTTGACCTTGTCGCACGGGCTGTCGAATTTGGCCTTGCCCACCGGATCGAACTGGAAGGTGCAGGTGGCCGGGTCTGCCACCACGGTGATCGGCGCCTGTTGGCTGGCATGGTCGATGGCCGGGTTGGCGTAGTGGGCCAGGGATTTGAAAATCGGGAAGTAAAGCGCCGTGGCCAGCAGCAGGCCGAGCATCAGCACCGGTTTGCGCCCGACCTTGTCCGACAGCCAGCCGAAAATGATGAAGAACGGCGCGCCGATCACCACGCTGATGATCAGCAGACTGTTGGCCACCGCCGGGTCCATTTTCAGGAATTGGGTGAGGAAGAACAGCACGTAGAACTGCGCGGCATAGAAGGTCACTGCTTGCCCGGCGTTGATGCTGAACAGGGCGATCAGCACGACCTTGAGGTTTTCCCATTTGCCGAAGGATTCGCGGATCGGCGCCTTGCTGGCCTTGCCTTCCTCTTTCATCTTCAGATAGGCCGGCGACTCGTGCAGGCTCAGGCGAATCCAGGTGGAAATCCCCAGCAGCACGATCGACAGCAGGAACGGAATGCGCCAGCCCCAGACTTCGAACTGATCGCCGGTGAAGTAACGGCAACCGAGCACTACCAGCAGCGACAGCAGCAGACCGAGGGTCGCGGTGGATTGAATCCAGCTCGTATGGAAACCGCGTTTGCCGATGGGGGCGTGTTCCGCTACGTAAGTCGCGGCGCCGCCATACTCGCCGCCGAGGGCCAGGCCCTGGAGCATGCGCAGCACCACCAGAATGATCGGTGCGGCGATGCCGATGCTGGCGTAGGTCGGCAGCAGGCCCACCGCGAACGTCGCCACGCCCATCAGAATGATGGTCGCGAGGAAGGTGTATTTGCGTCCGATCATGTCCCCCAACCGACCGAACACCAGTGCCCCGAACGGCCGCACGATGAAGCCTGCGGCAAACGCCATCAGCGCGAAGATGAACGCCGTGGTGTCGTTGACCCCGGCGAAGAACTGCTTGCTGATCACCGCCGCCAGGGCGCCGTAGAGAAAGAAGTCATACCACTCGAACACCGTCCCCAGGGACGAGGCGAAGATGACCTTTCGGGTATCGGGGCTGGCGTCCGCGCTGCGCACGGCGTCCAGAGGCTGAACGTGTTCTGACATATCGGTATCCCTCACAGTGATTGTTTTTGTTGTTTCCACTGGTGTTGCGTGTCCGGGTGATGCGCGATGTCCGTGAATCTGATGCGGGTCATTTGTGGGAGGGGGCTTGCTCCCGAAGGCGGTGTGTCATTCAACTCACTGCTGAATGATCTGCCGCTTTCGCGGGCAAGCCCGCTCCCACAGGGATCGGTGTCGCTTGTAAAGAGTTGAGAATCAGCTGTGCCGCTTTCTCGGCAATCATCAGCGTAGGCGAACAGGTGTTGCCCGAGGTAATGCGCGGCATGATCGAGGCATCGGCGATGCGTAAACCGGGTACACCGTGTACGCGTAACTGTGCGTCGACCACGGCATCCGCGTCGTTGCCCATGCGACAGGTGCCGACCGGATGGAAAATCGTCGTGCCGATCTTCGCCGCCGCTTCGTGCAGTTGTTCTTCGGTTTGCAGGCTGGCGCCGGGCAGGTATTCCACCGGGTTGAAGGCCTTCAGGGCCGGGGCGCTGACGATGCGCCGGGTCAGGCGAATCGCATCGGCGGCCACGCGCAGGTCTTCGGGATGACTGAGGTAATTGGGTTGAATCAGCGGCGCTGTTTGCGGATCGGCGGAGCGGATCTCGACCCGGCCGCGGCTCTGCGGCCGCAAATCACACACCGATGCGGTGAACGCGGGGAAGCTGTGCAGCGGTTCGCCAAAGCGTTCCAGCGACAGCGGCTGCACATGATATTCGAGATTGGCCGAGGTCTGTTCCGGTCCCGAGCGGGCAAACGCGCCCAACTGACTCGGCGCCATCGACAACGGCCCGCTGCGGTCATACAGATAACGCAGGCCCATGCCCATCTTGCCCCACACACTGCCGGCGATCTGGTTGAGGGTGCGAGCGTTTTCCAGTTTGTAGATCAGCCGCAGTTGCAGGTGATCCTGCAGATTGCCGCCGACGCCTGGCAGTTCATGCACCACGCCGATCCCGAGCTTTTCCAGCAGCGGACGGGGCCCGATCCCGGAGCGTTGCAGAATGCTTGGCGACCCGACGGATCCGGCGCACAACACGATCTCTTTGCGCGCCTTGAAGCTCTTTTCCTGACCTTGCCAGCTTGCGCTGACCCTTGAGGCGCGACCGTCTTCGAACAGCACCCGATCCACCTCGACTTCGGTGAGCACCGTGAGATTGGCCCGGTCGCGAATCGGCTTCAGAAACGCCTTCGCCGCATTCCAGCGCACCCCGGCCTTCTGGTTCACCTGAAAGTAGCCGCAACCCTCGTTGTCGCCCTGGTTGAAATCATCGATGCTGGCGATGCCGCTCTGCTCGGCAGCGCTGCGGAACGCATCGAGAATCGGCCATGACAGGCGCTGGCGTTCGACGCGCCATTCGCCCTTGTCACCATGAAAGTCCGCCGCACCGGCAAAGTGGTTTTCGCTCTGTTTGAACAGCGGCAGCACGTCGTTCCAGGCCCAGCCCGGGTTGCCCTCGGCAGCCCAGCCGTCGTAGTCCTTGGCCTGGCCGCGCATGTAGATCATGCCGTTGATTGACGAGCAGCCACCCAGCACCTTGCCCCGCGGATAACTCAGCGCGCGGCCATTGAGGCCCGGTTGTTCTTCGGTCTTGAAGCACCAGTCGGTGCGCGGGTTGCCGATGCAGAACAGGTAGCCCACGGGGATGTGAATCCACGGATAGTTGTCGCGCCCGCCGGCCTCCAGCAGCAACACGCGCTGCTGTGGATCGGCCGACAGCCGATTGGCCAGCAAACACCCGGCCGGCCCGGCGCCGACCACGATGTAATCGAATTCATCGAGGGAAGTCTGCATTCCCTGACCTCGCTTATTGTTTTTGTTGTCAGTCATCCTAGTTGTTAGCTTTCGTCAAAAGAATGTTAGTTTTTGCGCAGCCGCTGTGCGTTTTCAAACAGCGCCTCCTGACGATAGCCGACAAGGACAAGCCATGTTCGACTGGAACGATCTGCGGTTCTTTCTCGAGTTGCAGCGCAGCGGCCGACTGCTTACCGCCGCCCGCCGCTTGAACACCACCCACGCCACCGTCGCCCGGCATATCGAGGCCATCGAAAAAAGCCTCGGCACCGCGCTATTCGTCCAGCACGCCCAAGGTTACGAAATGACCCCGGCGGGGGAGGCGCTGCTCAAACACGCCGAAGCCATGGAAAACGTCGCGCTGCTGGCCCAGGAGGAAATCACCCAATCTACGGCGCCGCTGGGCAAGATTCGCGTCGGGGTTACGGAAGGGCTGGGCATCATGTTTCTGGCCAGCCGCATGGTCGGGCTGTTCGAACGTTATCCGGGGCTGGAAGTGGAACTGGTGGCGGTGCCGCGCTTTGTCAGCATCCTCAACCGCGAGGCGGAAATCAGCATTCACCTGGAACGGCCGGCGGCGGACATGCTCGTCACCCGCAAACTCACCGATTACCGGCTCGCCCTCTATGCCAGCCGCGCCTATCTCGACAACGCGCCGCCGCTGCGCAGCCGCGAGGATCTTGGACGGCACGCGTGGATCGGCTATGTCGATGACTTGCTGTTCAGTCAGGAGCTGATGTTCCTCAACAGTTTCTGTCGCAATCCACGGGTGGTGTTTCACAGCACCAGCGTGATTGCCCAGCAGCAGGCGGCACGTTCGGGGCTGGGGATTGCGGTTCTTCCTTGTTATATGGCGGCGTCGGATCCGGACCTGGTGGCGCTGCTGCCGGATGAGAGTATCGAACGCAGTTACTGGATCAGTACGCGGCGGGAGTTGCACAAGTCGGTGCGGTTGCGGGTGGTCTGGGATTACGTCGTGGGGTTGTGTGAAGGCGAACGCGAGTTGTTGATGGGCCAGTAAAGGACGGTTGATTCATGCAACTAAAACGCCCGGCAAAAGGTCATTCGAATTGCGGAGGTTGAGTCATTTCGCAGAACCTCGACAACGAAGACGTTACCCGTGGCTACTCACCTCGATCGCCGCAATAACCTGTCCCTCGACAGCCTGAATTTCTTTCTCGCCGATGTGCGTGACGGGCTCGGTCCTTATCTCGCGATTTATCTGTTGGCGGTTCACCACTGGGAGCCGGCGAGCATTGGTCTGGTCATGACGATTGCCGGGATCGCTGCGCTCATCACCCAAACCCCGGCGGGCGCGCTGGTCGACAGCACACGCTTCAAACGGGCGCTGATCGCGATTGCCGCGCTGGTGGTCACTGGAAGCTGTCTGCTGCTGCCGTTTGTGACGTCATTCAGCCTGGTGGCCTTGACGCAAGCCATCAGTGCCGTTGCCGCTTCGATCTTCGCCCCCGCCATCTGCGCAATCACCCTCGGGATCACCGGACCTCGCGCCTTCACGCGAAGGACCGGGCGCAACGAAACCTTCAACCACGCCGGCAACGCCTGTGCCGCGTTGCTGGCCGGTTTGTCCGCGTACCTGTTCGGCCCGGTTGCCGTGTTTTATTTGATGGCGGTCATGGCGCTGGCCAGTGTGATTGCCGTTTCGTTCGTATCGGCCGACGCCATTGACCATGAACTCGCCCGAGGTCTGGAGCCCAGCGAAACGGGGCAGGGCAAGCAGCCTTCGGGGCTTTCCGTATTGCTCACCAACCGGCCGCTGCTGATGTTCGCGATTTGCTGTGCGCTGTTTCACCTGGCGAATGCGGCGATGCTGCCGCTGGTGAGTCAGAAACTGGCCCAGGCCAATTTGCAGATGGCCACGCCGCTCACCTCCGCCTGCATCGTCGCGGCGCAGATGGTGATGGTGCCGGTCGCGCTGCTGGTGGGGGCGAAGGCCGATCTGTGGGGTCGCAAGCCGTTGCTGCTGGCGGGGTTTCTGATCCTGCCGCTGCGCGGTGTGTTGTATGTGTTGTCCAACGATCCGTGGTGGCTGGTTTCGGTGCAACTGCTTGATGGCATCGGCGCGGGGATTTTCGGCGCGCTGTTTCCGGTGGTGGTGAAAGACCTGACGCTGGGGACCGGGCATTTCAATGTCAGCCTGGGAGCGATTTCAACGGTGTTCGGTCTGGGCGCGGCGTTGAGCAACAGCCTGGCGGGGATTGTGGTTCAGGAGGCGGGGTACAGCGCCGCGTTTCTGACATTGGCAGCAGTGGCGATGGCGGCGCTGGTGCTGCTTTGGGGGGCGGTGCCGGAGACGGTGTCGCGGTCTTCGCTGCATGCAACCACAGTGCAAGGCACGCCGCCGGCGGTCGTGCCCTGACAGTTAATGTCGACAGAGTCCGCGCAATCGCGAGTACACCTGCTCCGGCGGATGATCGAGGCTTCAGGTTTTTCGCGTGCCTGCCGATGAAATCTGCACGATTTCAATGGAAGCAGTCATGAGAAAGGTTGTTGCTCTACTGGCGGTCTCGACACTCGTCGCAGGCTGCAAACCCTTCGGCGGTCCTACCGGTAACCCCATTGCCGACGCCTATCCCATCTTTCGCTGCGCCGCTTATCTCGATGAGCCATCGCTTGATCAGTGGCAACTTGCCGAAATCCGCTCCCTCAGCCGCCGCGACAACGGTTGCAAGCTGATCCTGGGCAGAATGTACGAAGAGGGCCGAGGTGTGCCCCAGGACATCCCCCAGGCCAAATCGATTTATGAGTCCCTTGCCAAAGAGGAACCGCGCGCCTACAACCGACTCGGCGCCATCGCCGAAAAAGGCCTCGGCGGCCCAGTGGACCTGGTAGCCGCGAGGGACTTTTATCAGCGCGCCGTCAGCCGGCCCGACAATACCTATATCGAGGCCAAACTGGCCAGGTTCATGGAGGACGGTACGGGTGGCCCACAGGATTTGCCAGGCGCGATGAAGTATTACCTCAGCAGCGCAGAAGAGGTTGGCAGTGACTCATGGCAGGGTGTTGAGCGCCTGCGTGCCAAAGGCGTGCCGATGTCCACCGGACAGCAGCAGCGCTACAACGACGTCTTCATTCGCACCGTGAAGCACCAGGTCCAAAGAAAGATCGAAATCATCGAGAAAAGCCTGGCGGCCGAGAAATTGTCGACCCCCGACAACAAAGCGGTTCACGTGCAACTGGAGGGCTCCCCGGGTTCAGTCGTACCTGCCATTTCGCTGCAGCAGAGCTCGGGCAACAACACCATCGATCAAAAGGTGCTGCAGGGCTTCAGCGACTATCGATTTCCGGGCGAACCGATCATGCCCGAGGGCCAGAAGA
The DNA here is from genome assembly GCF_054071635.1 of Pseudomonas sp. SDO52101_S400. NCBI lineage: Bacteria > Pseudomonadati > Pseudomonadota > Gammaproteobacteria > Pseudomonadales > Pseudomonadaceae > Pseudomonas > Pseudomonas sp. SDO52101_S400. Next base: position 12,752 of record NZ_JBSVWF010000026.1, read on the forward strand.
CCTATAAGGTCATTCCCGTGGTCGTGACGGACGGCAAGACCAGAATGGAGCGCTTCAGGGATAGCAGAAAAACCGAGACCCAGGCGAAATAAACGGATGGAGGCCAGTCACACGGCAGTGGTGTTACTGGCCCTCATAACCCAAGTCGCGGGGCACTTGTCGTAATCGCATCTGACGTCCAATCTATCCGGCGACGACAAGGAGCGTTATCCGACACTCCGTCGCGATCAGGGAGTGAGGCATGAGCGAAGACACAAAAGTGAAAGGCCCGGCATCCTACTTTCCGTCAATCGAAAAGAAGTACGGCCAGCCCATCAGCCACTGGCTTGAACTGCTCGCATCCATCACCGACAAAAAACACATGGAACTGGTCGCCTGGCTCAAGACCGAACACGGTATGGGCCACGGGCATGCGAACGCATTGGTCGCCCATCATCTGGCAAGCGGCAAAAAGTGAAGGCAGGGCAGCCATGAACTTGAAACACAGGCCAGTGACGGCCGACGACGTCAAAACAATCTGCAGTTTTCCGCAGGGCGTTCAGGAGTTGTATTTCATGTTCCCGAAGGCGGAATTCCCGTTGACGGAAGCGCAGATGAACGCCGCGATCGGCCAGCGCTTCGACTCCACGGTGGTCGAGGCGGAGGGCGAGATTGTCGGGTTCGCCAACTTCTATCGCGCCGAGCGCCAGGGCATTTGCTGTATCGGCAATGTGATCGTGGCACCGAGCGCCCGGGGCAAAGGTGTGGCGCGATTTATTGTCGAGACCATGACGGAGTTGGCCTTCGAGCGTTGGCAGGCGAAGGAGGTGCAGTTGTCCTGTTTCAATGAAAATACGGCGGGGTTATTGCTGTATCCGACGCTCGGTTTTGTGCCGTTCGATATCGAGGAGCGCGCTTCGCCGAATGGTGGGCGGACGGCGTTGATTCATATGAGGCGCAACAGAAGCACGGCCTGATCCACTATCGGTTTGACCGTCAGTCTTGTGCTTACTACGCTGCCTTTCATGGAAGTGTCATCTCGCGCGACAAGGAGTGTCGGCTATGCGTGCAGCTATTCGTTCGTCTTCTGTTTTTGCCCTGCTCCTGCCTCTGGCATTCAGTGCGGTAGCTGCCCAGCCACCGCTCGATCCGTTGGAAACCCTCAACCGCATCAACCGCAACTACAACACCATCAAAGACGCATGCCAGGAGCCCGACACCGGCGCTGCCCGCGGGCATTACTACTGCAGCGGCGTGACGTTGCGCATGGTCAACGACGGGCCGTTCAACCCGTGGGACTACAGCCCTTACGCGATCAAGATCGGCGCGACGTCCTACTCGTGGATCCGCAAGGATCTGAGCACGCGGATCCTCATTCATCCGGCCGGTCTGATCCTGCGCACGCCCACCGATGCGGCGGCGTTGAACCTGCCGGTAAAGGAACAAGGCTTCACCTGCATCTACGCGTTCGATGGCGGCACCGGGCCTGAGCGCAAGTGGTACGGCTGCGGTTTCTTCGACAGCCGCGAACCGCCACGCGCCGCCCAGGGGACGATGAACAACAAGAACTCCGCGCTGGCTTACGGCACCTGCGCAGAAGCGGGCGTGAGCACCGCCGAACAGTGGACCAACAAGTACACCGGGCTGATGAAGGGACCAATCCAGTACAGCCAGTGTTCCTGGAACGCAGAAAAGCCCAGCGACTGGAACGCGATGATCCGCGTCCACGAATCGCGGGTGAACACCACCAACAAAGACCCTTTCGCCTTCAGTGCACAGGTCAACGAGTTCATGTTGAAGAACGCCTCGGCCACCAACGACGGCAGCGAAAACATGAAGTACATCGACGCCTTCATCTACAACGTCAATAGCACACAGAACTTCGCTACCCGTGGCGATCAGGCACCGCCCAAACCGGAAAACGGCCTGAACAGTGCGCGTAATTTCCAGAAGAAGCTCCAGGCCCAGGGTTACAGCGTGCCGATCCTGCGGCTGGACTTCACCAAACCACCGGAGCAGCGTTTCAGCTATGTCGCGGCGGATCAGGCGATTGATTTGACGGTTGCTGGCAATGGTCAGCCTGCACCGGTGACCTCTCGCTACATCGCGTCGGCCAATTGGGTCGAGCGCCATGACCCCGGCACCGGCAAAAACGAATGGACGCTCAATGTCACGCCCACCGCTCAGGGCAAGGCGATTCAGGCCAGCGATCAGGAGGCGTTGTACAAGGAGTTGTTCGCCCTGCGCGGCGCCGACAGCCAGTGGCGCGACAACGAGAAATCCCCCGGCAGCATGCGTCAGCAACTCAGTTGTCTGGTGCAGAACTACCCGGGCAAGACCGAGTGGAATCTGGAGCCGTTCCGTCCCGTCGTCAGCCCTCAGGAAGCCACCAAGGCCGGTTGCAATCCGCTGCCAGCCAAGGCGCCGCAGTACATCGCTTCCGCCGACTGGGTCAAACGCTACGACCCGGGCACCCGTCAGGACGAGTGGAGCTTGAGCGTTGTGCCGACAGCGGCCGGGCGCGCCTTGCCCAACGAACAGATCGATGCCTTGTACCAGCAGTTGTTCGCCCTCAGGGGCGCCGATGGCAACTGGCGCGACAACGAGAAATCCGCCGGCAGCATGCGCCAGCAATTGAACTGCGTGCTGGTGAATTACCGCGCCAAGACACCATGGAATCTTGAACCGTTCCGGCCTGCGCTTTCGGATGCCGAGACCCGGGCGGCGGGGTGCAATCCGGTTGCGCGTTAAGCCTCCAGGTGCAGCAGGAAGTCGCATCTGAACAAGGAAGTCCAGAAGAACAATCAGGGAGAAAAGTGTCATGAAAAAACGCTGGAACAGGATCGTCCCATTACTTGCGGTTCCGTTGTTTCTGCACGCGACGTCGGCCAATGCCGAGTCCTGCGAAGACACGCTCAAGCGCGTTGAAAGCTTGTACAACAACACTACCGCCAGTTGCGGCAAAGACCCGGCGTCGGACTGTTCGGGCCTGCTGATCCGTGGCACCCACCGCGCCGACCCGGCAAAAGGGCAGAAGTGGGACGTCTGGAACCCCAGCCCCAAAGCGGTGGAGTTGGGCACATTCGCTGCGTCTTACATGCGGGCTGATGGCATCAGCTACGAAGACCCCGGCATGAGCACCCAGAACGGCTACATCATCACCCCGGTCGACATGGTGCGCGACCCGGAAACCCCGGTGCACGTTTACTGCGCGTTTCCCAACGATGCCTGGACCGACTTTCGCGACGACCGTGGCTGCGGCAACAACAAGAACACCAGTCAGACCGAGGCAGTCTGTCAATCCATGGCCCCGCCGATCACCAACGTCAACGCCTGGGTCGCGCACTTTACCAAGTTCAACAACAACCGCCAGCAGGACCAGTTGCAATGCGGCTTCAACATGCGCAACCCGATGAGCAGCCAGGATCGGGTCAACGCATTCCAGAACTTCATGGGCGCCCGACGCGTCATCAACACCCGTGAATTCCAGACCCAGACCGAACTGCGCCTGGGCAATCCGAAAACCGATGAGCTGCCGATCCTGGCCTTTTTCTACAGCGACTCACGGGGCCTGAACGACGCACTGGCCAACCAGCGCGACTATAAAGCCAGGACAGGGAAGGACCGCAACATCGTCAAGATCGACTTCCCGAAAACCCCTACCAGCAAAGCCACGTTCTCGTGCATCCAGACTGCGACGCCACCGGCGCAACAGTTCTGCGACAAGTACATCGAATCCAGCACCTGGGCCCAACGCGACGACCCGAAACTCGGGCCGAAGACCTGGTCGCTGCAAGTCGTGCCGACTGCTTGCGGGCGCGCTATCAAGGATGACCAGACCGACCGGATGTTCGCCGAGCTGTACAACAAACACAAAGACGACGAGCAATGGCGGATGTACAGCGTCAATGGTGGCTCGATGCGCCGGCAGATGGTTTGTCACTTGGCGGCGACGTTCGATGGCAAGCCTGTGAGGAACAAGCCAGAGTGGAATCTGGAACCGGCTCGGCCGTATGTGGATCAGGCCACGGCGGTGGCGCAGCGGTGTAATCCGTTCTGAGGTTATTGAAGGGTGGGATCCGGTCTGCCGATGCCTAAGGTATCGGCAGGCAGGATTTTCAAGACTCAAATATGCAACCAGGCCAACGAGCCCAGCATGACCCCCAAACCCGCCGCCCCAAACGATACGCGTCTGAGCCATTCCTTGCGCGTCAATAGGGTGATGGCCGCCAGCGAAATGGCGATTTGAATTGCGGTCATGGCTTGGGCCCAGCGGTGATGCTGATGCAGCACCTGCTCTGATTTCTCGTCCCACTCTCGCGCCTGTTGCTCAAGTGTTTCCGCCTTTTTGCGGGCTTCCTCTTTCTGCTCGGCATAGCGCCGAGCCTCGGCAACATAATGAGCGGAATCCAGCCCCGGAAGGTGGCTGGCCAGTTCCGACAGGTTCTGCCGGCTGGACTTGGCCTGGTAGTAGTTCCACTCGTTGGCGGCTTCGGTCTTCTCGATGGCAGCGTTGTTTTTGTCCATGGCGGCCTCACTCTCCGTCGAGCCGGCCTGGTAGCTCATCAGGGCGCCAACCGTCGCCATGATCGCCGTCATGACCGCAATCTTGCTGGCAAAACGATCGCCTTTTGCGTGGGCATGATGGGTGGTGTGCTCGATATGTTGCTCGTGGGGACTGGGGACTTCGAACTCTTCAGGCATGACGGTCGGACTTGGGGTCGATGAAGTGGATGTGGGCGAATTATGAAGGGTGGCCGGATTTTAAGACACCAGTGACTGACAGTGTCTGGCCGAAAGCGGACGGCCCCAGTGAGGGCGTAAGTTTTGTATTCGGCCATAGCTGTCGAACTGGGGGAGTGGAGGCCAGCCTGACGGCAGGCCGTTACCGGCCCGCACGCAAAAAAATGACACTCTCCACCTCTTAGTCACACCGCTCAGCCAGCGGGAATCGACAAGATTGCCCGCAGCCCGCCCTCTGCCCGGTTGACCAGGGTGATCTGTCCATGGAGCCGTGTCGCGATGGTGTTGACGATGGCCAGACCCAGGCCCGCGCCTTGGGCATTCCCCCGACTGTAGAACCGTTCGAACAGTCGGGCCCGATCCATTTCATCGATTCCCGGCCCTTGATCCTCGACACACAGGTGGTAAAAACCGTCAGCCTGATACAAGTGCACGGTAATCACGCCATGCTCCGGGGAGAAGTTGGCTGCATTGGAGATGAGGTTGTTCAGCGCGATGTCGATGACGGTGGCGTCGGCGACAACCTTGAAGGGTTGGTCGCTGGCATCGAAAGCCAGTTCCAGGTGCCTGCTCAGCAGCCACGGCGTGAGTTGAACCAGCGTGTTGCGCACGGTTTCGCCGAGGTCGATGCGTTGCGTGGCAGGCGCGTTGGCCTTGGGTTCCAGGCGGGCCATGGTGAGCAACTGGTTGACCAGACGGCTGGTGCGATCGACGCCGGCAATCAGATAGTCCAGTGATTCACGGCGCTCTTGTTCGGTGCCGGCTTCAAGCAGGTTTTGCGCGTGCAATCGCAGCACGGCCAACGGTGTGCGCATCTCATGGGCGGCGTCGGCGATGAAGCGGCGTTCGCGACCAAGTACTTCCTGTATTTGCGCAAGCATGCGATTGAGCGCCGCTTGCATCGGTTCCAGTTCACTGGGTAATGGCGTCAGTTGCAAAGGCTCAAGGGAGCCACTGTGTCGGGCGCGCAGGGTCGCCGCCATATTGGCCAGAGGGCTGAGCCCCCAGCCGATGGCAAGCCAGACCATCGCCGCGAGAATCAGGCTGCCGAGCACATTCGGCCATAGTGTATGGCGGACAATGCGATCGACGAGATCGGCGCGTACGTCGTCGCGCTCCCCGACCCAGATGCGCAAACCGTTCTGCTGGTCTTCGAGGATGAAGGCGCGCCAGTGGCGTTGGTTCAAATCCACCACGTCACTGAAGCCCGGCTGGGCAGGCGGCGCGCTGAAGGAGGGGGCGCTGGCGGTGTGCACCAGTACTTCACCCTTGGAACTCCACACCTGAAACGCAAGTTTTCGCTCGTAGGGATGTCCGTCACCCCGAGGCACTGCTTCAGCCAGCGCAGAATTGAAAGCGCGGTACAGGTCTGAGTGCTCCCGCCCCGCCAAAGGCATGCGCATCACGCCTTGCAGCAGACGTGCGTTCTGCGCCAGTTGCGCGTCGTAGACTTCGGCGATTTCGTGATTGCTGTCGTGCAGGTTGAACACGCTGAGCACCGCGAGGCCGGCGAGCATCAGGGCAATGATCAGCGTCAGGGTACGGCGTCGGATCGAAGTCATTGACGCTCCTCCACCAGATAACCCACGCCACGTATGGTACGGATCAGTTCGGTGGAGAATTTTTTGCGCAGATGGTGGATGTGCACCTCCAGGGTGTTGCTTTCGGCTTCTTCGTTCCAGCCGTAAAGCAGTTGCGTCAGATGATCGCGGGTCAGCACCCGGCCTGGCGGTGACAGCAGCTCGTGCAGCAGTTGATACTCCTTGGGTGTCAGCACCACCGGTTCGCCCAGATAGCTGACTTGCTGGGTGCCGGGGTTGAGGCTGATGCCGGCGTGTTCGATGAGCATCTGCGCGCGGCCGGCACTGCGTCGCAGCAAGGCGCGCAGGCGGGCCTTGAGCTCGGCCAGATCGAAAGGTTTGATCAGGTAATCGTCGGCACCGGCGTCTAGGCCGGCAATGCGGTCCTCTGTGGCATCGCGGGCCGTGAGGATCAGCACCGGCAGATTGGCGCCGCTGGCTCGCACCCGACGAAGCACTTCGAGGCCGTCCATGCGCGGCAGGCCGAGATCCAGCACGGCCAGGTCAAAGGTTTCACTGAGCAACGCGTGCAGGGCGCTGCTGCCGTCCTTGAGCCAGTCGACTGTATAGCCTTCGCGCCCCAGCGCCTGATGAATGCCCTCGCCGAGAGCCACGTCATCCTCGATCAGTAATAAACGCACACGGACTCCTGTCATTCGAGTTTTTTATTCAGGTCCACCAGCAACGAAGCGATTTCCCTGCGACGCCCGACATCGGCGCTTTCCCGTCCGGGACGGGGAGCAGCCTGCTGGGCTTTGAGCAGCGCCGCCCTGGCTTCAGCGTAGCGTTTTTGACGGAAGAGATGATCGCCCCAGAAGTACAGGCTGTCGATGCCGTCCGGGTTGAGTTGCAGGGCCTGCTTGAGCAGTTGTTCGGCCTTGTCGCTGTCGCCGAAACCGATTGGCCAACCCGGCACCCGGTCGTACAGCGCCGCGAGGCTTGTGTAGGCCGAGCCTTGCAGTGCCTTGGGGTCGAGGGTCAGGGATTTTTCAAGGTCGGCCCTGGCCTCCTTGGCCTTGCCCAGTACCCCGAGACCTCCTTGGGCACCGGCCCAGCTGCTGATGACGATGCCTTTCCAGATCCAGGCCTCGGCAACCGCCGGACGTTCGGTGGTGAATTGTGTTGCCTGGGCCGCCAGCTGTTCGAACGCGGCGGCGCGCTGTTTTTCCGGCGTCTCGTACTGGATGTGCGCCCAGCGCTGCTGGATGCTGTTCAGACGTTGCTGATCGGCAGCATCCAGCGCCCAGACACTGTGACTGAGGACACCCAGCAGCAGGCATGCGATGAGTCGTTTCATGGTTTTGGCGTCTCGTTGTCGATTTTTTCACTCAAGCGACGAATCAACGGCAGCTGTTTGCGCAGACCTCGATCCACCAGATTGGGCAGCAGGTTGTTCAGACGCACGAAAAAGCGTTCCGGCCAGCCCAGATAGAGATCGCGTCGATCACCGGCAATCGCATGCACCACGGCGTTGGCCACAGCTTGCGGGTCATCGACGCTGGCGTTGAGCGCATCGTTCAGTGCTTGCGCTGCCGGGCTGTTCATCGATGTCCGGGTGGCGCGGGGTGCCACGTACAGCACGCCGACGCGGGTGTCCGCCAGCTCGCGGCGCAAGGCTTCGGAAAACCCGCGCAAGGCAAACTTGGTGGCGCAGTAACCGGCATAGCCGGGGTAGCCGATCGAGCCATAGGTGGAGCCGACGTTGACCACCATGGCACTGTCAGCCTGCTTGAGCAGCGGCAGCAGCAGTTTGGTCAGACAGATCGGCGCACTTATGTTCACTGCCAGCATTGCGTTGATTTCACTGTCGTCGAGCTGCTCAAGCATGGCGAAGTGATTGACCCCTGCCGCATTGATCAGCAGGTTGAGGCCGCCGATGGCCTCGGCGGCAACCAGTACCTTGCGCCGGTCGCTGAGAAACGTCAGGTCGGCGGCGACCCAGCACAGGTTCTTTGGGTAAAGGTCGAGCAACGGGCGCAGCGATTCCTGATGTCGCGCGACCGCCAGGACTTGCGCACCGGCGACGCACAGAGCACGCGTGATGGCCAGCCCGATACCACCACTGGCGCCGGTCAGCACCACACGGGCTTCATGCAGTTGCATGTTGAGCCTCCGCGTCACGGGGCAGGCCGCGGAGCATGTCGGCGTAGAGCCGATAGACGACTTTCGAGGCATGGATCACTGCCGCCTGATCGACTGGGTCTTTCAGCTGATTCATCAGTTGGCGATAGGTTTGCATGTGCTCGATGTCCAGCGAGCCGTGGGAACTGAGGTAGCTGAATGCCGTTTCCGGCAGGGACAGACGTTCGCGGATGCTGCCCGCCGCATGGGTCGCCAGGGCGATACTGGTGCCTTCAAGTACGTTGACCATGCCGAACAGACCCACCGGATTACCTCGGGCGATCAGGTCGTAAAGGAAGCTGACCATCAGCTCGATCGGCAGCGACGGCTGGCCGTCACGCACCGCGTTCCGGTCACCGCCACAGGCCTCGATGTCGTCAAGTACCCATTGCTCATGGCCGTATTCGTCCTCGATGTATTCGCACACGGCTTTGCGCAACCATTCCAGATGCGTCGGCAGGCGCGCGCCGCAGGCCATCATCAACGGTACGGTGTGACGAACGTGGTAGTAGGCCTGGGCGAGAAACGCGCGATAGCTTTCAAGGCTGACCTTGCCTTGCAGGGCATCAAGGATGATCGGCAGATTGAACAGCTCGTGCCGTTCCTCATGCGTCGCCTCTTGCAGGGTGTCGAAAAAACTCATGATGCGGGTTCCTCGGAATTGGCGGATTCAGTCAGTTGCGCCTTGTACAACGCGACGATGGCGTCACGGCGCGGGCGGCCATTGGCGGTGAGCAGGCCGTTGGCTGCGGTGAAAGGTTGTTTGAGGCGCGTCCAGTGATGCACTTGGGCGTAATCGGGCAAGGTCTCGTTGGCGGCGGCGACATCGGCGGCCAGTTGCGCATCGGTGCAGTCCGGACGGTGTGGCCAGAGCAGGGCGTGGTTGTGCGGCAACGCCTCGCCGTATACGAAGGCCTGAGCGATGTGACGGCGTTGGGTCAGTTCCGACTCGACCCATTCCGGGTTGACGTTGCGCCCGAAACTGGTGACGAACTGATGCTTCTTGCGACCCTTGAGATAGAGAAAACCTTCCTGATCAAATTCGCCCAGATCACCGCTCGGCCACCATTGACCGGTGTAGGCCGGGTCACCCAGATAGCCGAGCAGGGTCGCGCCCTTGATCAGCACCTCACCGTCTTCGGCCAGGCGCACCTCGACATGGGGCAGGGGGCGGCCGACGCTTCCCGGGCGACGCGCCCCGGGCCGATTGAGGCAGACCACCGAGGCGCACTCGGACAAGCCATAACCCTCGTACACCGGCAGGCCTACCCGTTGGGCACGGTGCAACAGATCTCGGGAGACCCGCGCGCCTCCCACGGCAGCAAAACGCAGCGATTGTGGATCAAAGGCTTTCTGTTCGGCGGCACTGACCAACAGCAACAGTAATTGCGGCACCAGAATCAGACTTTCGGGTACCCGGCTGGCCAGGCAGCCGAGCAAGCGCGGCACATCGACGCCGCTGGCACCCTGAATACCGAGAGTCTGTTGGCTAGGCACACTCAACGTAGCGCCGGCGTACAGCGCCGCGTAGCAGCCGAGGTTTTCCAGCAGGATGGCCAGCGGCAGCAGTGCCAGGTGATGGCCTGGCGCAGTCGGCTCGCTGGCCCGATCCAGTTCCCGCGCAACCCGCAGCAGATTATCCGCACTCAGGCACACGCCTTTGGGAGTGCCGGTGGTACCGGAGGTGAACGTCAGTTTGGCGGTGCCGGCGGGCAGGCGATCGGGGCCGTCGAAACGGCGATGCCAGAACTCACCGTGTTGCTCATACCCGGCGGCGCGCAGTTCATTCTCCATCTCCGGTTCGGCGATCACCCGCTCAGCCTGGCTCTGCTCCAGGCAATGGGCCCGTTGCGCGGGGCTGAAGAACGGCGGCAGGGGCACGCACGTCAGGCCTTCGAACAGCGCCGCCAGATCCCAGAGCATCGCCTGGACGCCGTTGTCCAGCGCCAGGGCAATGACCTTCACCTGTTCATCGCGCAGACGCTGCTGGCGGTACATCACTTCGGAATACAGAGTCGTGTAATCGAGCTTCAGCGTATCGCCCCACAGCGCAATCGTGTTGTCGTTGCGCCCGGCATGGCTGCGCAAGGCTTCCTGGAATCGTTGCCGTTCAAGCGACATGGCTGGCTCCTTCAATCGAGGTCGGCAAACCCAACCGGGTAAACAGGCCGATGTTGCGCAAATGAATGAAGCCGGCGCGGATGTTGCCGACATGCACCCAAGGCTTGCTTTCGTAATAACTGCCCCAGTGTTGACGCTCGTCACCCAGGCGTTCCGGATCGGCGGCGCACAATGTCACGGGTTTGAGGCCCAGACGATGGAAACTGTTGACCAGTCCGGTATTGCCGGTAAAGGTCACCCATTCCAGGCCGCCCATGGCCAGCAGATAGGTAATGGCGATGATGCTCGTGCGTGCGCTGCCGGTGTCGCTGGCGGCCAGGTTGCCGACTTCGACTATGGCGCTACGTTCAACTTGCCTGCCTGCGGCTGCGCTGATCAACGGCTCGATCGGTTCGTCCAGGTAGCGCTCCAGAAACAACGGTTCAAGGTGGGCACGACGCACGCCGGCCACCGCGCACAGCTCGCCATCGCCGTTGTGAACGCCAAAAAGCTCGGGCATGAAGTGTCGGATGTCGGCGCCATGGGCCTTGCGAAACCGATGCTGGATGAAGGCTTCGAATGTCTCTCGCAACGTGTCGTCGGGCAACGCGCCGCTCAACGTCATCGGCGGCGTTTCGACACGGCCGAAGTGCAGGGGCAGGGGGATTTTCCAGGCGGAATCGGGCATGGGCTGAGCGCCTCCCTCATAGGTTCGAGGGAAGTATCCGAACCATTTCTTAACGAAGTCTGAAGGTGAAAAAAGCTTTATGAGCGATCCATCTTCAGATTGTCTTAAGACTTCCCGGGCAGGGTAAGGCCGTCGGTTCGCCCGGCAACCGGATCGAGACGGCCGAACACATCGGTCGTCACTCACGATAACCACGAGGCACGTTATGACTCGCAACACTGCCGTAAACCGTTATGGAAAACTGTCGATCGTCCTGCACTGGCTGATGCTGGCGCTGTTCGTCGGCGTGTACGCCTGCGTTGAACTCAAGGGCTTCACACCCCGTGGCAGTGAAGTGCGAGGCCTGCTGATGGGCTTGCATGGTCTGTTTGGCGTGAGCATCTTCGTGCTGGTGTGGATCCGCCTGTTCGGGCGCCTGACCCCACGTCCACCGATCACACCCAAGCCACCGGCCTGGCAGACGGGCCTGTCGCACTTGATGCACCTGGCGCTGTACGTCCTGATGATCGCCACCCCGGTGCTGGCCTGGCTGATGCTCGCCGCTGGTGACAAACCGTTTCCATACTTCGGCTTCCACCTTCCGGCACCCCTTGCCATTGACCCTGACCTGGCCAAACGCCTGAAGTACTGGCACGAACTGCTTGGCAACATGGGGTATTGGCTGATCGGCCTGCACGCGGCGGCAGGGCTGTTTCACCACTATTGGGTGCGGGATAACACACTGGTGCGGATGTTGCCGGGGCGCAGCCATTCGCAGTAGGCCCGTGCGCGGTATCTGGCAGCGGGCCTGAGCACGAACACGATCCTGTGTTCCTGGCCAACTCCGCTTACGACAGCCAATGCCTGTTGTCCAATGCCCGCGAATCCCTCGATTCAGCCTGCGAAATGCTCAACAACTTCGCCGCCACCCTGGAACCCGCCCATCGCAAAACGGCGCTGGGCATCGCACAAGTTGTCATGGTCGCGGGGCTGGCCTTGAGTCAGGCGTTGGATAGCGTGGAACTGAAGGCGTAAAGGCTGATGGTGAAGGTTATCGCTGCTGCAGCAAGACATTGTTTGTGCACGACGTGTCGTCCCTGATACTGGACCTGAACCTTATCATTCATGGCTCGGAGCCACCATTGGAGTCAACTGTAAGGGGAAAGTCGAACCCGGGACGCTAAACGGTTTTTAATCTACCGGTGGTTTCCCACCGGTATCTCGCTCACGAAGGCAGATTCTCACTGCAATTTCGGTGGATTGGTGGTCGTGAAAATGTAGCGCGCAAAGCGCCATTGGCCATCGGCTTCCCGGTGCAGCAGGAAAATTTCCTGGTTGCCCTCTGCATGGGCTGGTTGATCGCCGGACAGCAGTTTGACCGTTCCCTTGGAGCGAGTGCGGGCAAATGCCCAGTCACTGGACAGCTGTCGGATCTCATCGACAGTGAAGCGGATGTCGAGCCTGATGGTGTTGAAAACCTGGCGATAGGCTGCGCGCACTGCTTCACGGCCTTCGGCTGGCGGACTGTGCTGCGGCATGAATACGGCATCGGCGGCATACAAGGTCATGACACCTTCGACGTCAGATGCATTCAGTGCTGCTCCATAATTGTGGAGTTGCCGGGTGACGGCCGTCTTTACTGCATCTTCGGCGCCGGGGCTGGCGGCCTGAGCCGCCACGGGCAATAGTGCGCTGAGAAGCAATGCAATCAATGTGGTACGCATGGCTGTAAACCTCTGATGTCAGAGCAAGACGACAAGCTTGCCGAGTGCGCGATCGCTTTCCATCAAGCGATGCGCCTGGCGAACTTCGTCGAAGGCGAACGTTTGGGTACGAATGGACGGAATCCGTTTGGCAGCTATTTCCTTTGCAAGCCACAGCAATGGCGTGTCCGTCAGTGGCAAGGCCGGCGTGCCGAATAAGCCGCTCGGAAAGAAGTTCAGGCTGATCCCGGCAGGCAGGTCCTGCATCAGGTGGAATTGCTCCAGAATCGGCGCACCGCCGAGCAGGCCGATGACGCTCACCGCGCCGAAGGGGCGCAAGGCCTTTGTGGTGTCGCGCAGCGTCGCGGCCCCGACAACTTCGAGTGCGGCATCCACGCCCTGGGGAGCGATTTCGCGAACACGCTGCGCGATCTCACCGCTGTCTACGAGCACCGCATCAGCCCCCATTTCGTAAAGGCGCTGGCTGTTCGCAGCGTTGCGTGTAGTGGCGATCACTGTTACTCCGCGAGCCTTCGCATAAGTGATGGCTGCCAGGCCAACCGATGACGTTCCTCCCCGTATCAGCAACGTCTGGCCCTTTTGAATGGCCAGGCTTTTGTCCAGAGCCCCCCAAACCGTGAGATAGGCCTCCGGCAACGTGGCGAGTTCTTCCCAGGAGAGTGTGGTTCCGTCCAGCGAGACCACGTTGTTGCGCAGCACCGTAACCTGCTCGGCATAGCTGCCATTACGGCTGAACTGCATGCCGCCCATGGCCGTGGCCACGCGTTGACCGGTACGAAAGATGCCGGCAGGGTCATGGATGATTTCGCCGACCGCCTCGATGCCGGGCACGCGCGGCGAAGTGATGTCGCCCATTTTGCCGGCGCGCAGATAAGTTTCTGCGCGGTTCAGGCCCAATGCACGGACGCGGATCTTTACTTCGTCCTGCGTTGGTTCGGGAGACAGGATGTCTCGCAGTTGCAGGACTTCGGGCCCGCCTGGTTGTTCAATCACATACGCTTTCATGGTCGTTTCCTCAGGCACGTGGCTGGTTGGTTGCGAACAGGTACCGATGGATCTTCCACTCGGTGTTTTCACGTCGAAACACGAACAGCTCGTTGTTGCCTTCGGTCACTTCGATGCCGGCCGCGAGGAGGCGGGTACGGCCCGACGATGAAGTTCGCACCCAGGCCCAATCACCCGTGACTTCGATCTCATGGATGTCAAAACGCACGTTGAGCTGGAGGGTCTTGAACACCTGCTCGTAACCGGCGCGCACCGCCTCGCGACCGATCAGGGCAGGGGCATGCTGCGGCATGAACACCGGATCGCTGCCGTAGAGGCTGAGGATGGTGTCGGTATCAGCGGCATTGAGGGCGACTTCGTAGGCTTTGAGAATGGATTGAATGGCCATGTTGGCACTCCTGTTGATTGAAAGGTTGTTTCTCAAGCAAGCGAGTGCACTATCTACCCATTGAATGTGGAAGATAATCCACGCAGGAGATAGTCTTCATCTCAAATATGAGAGGGAAGGGGTTATGGATTTTAATGCCGTCCGGATGTTCGTCAGCGTGGCGCAGACCGGCAGTCTGTCCGCCGCCGCCGAGCGTCTCAGCATTCCGCTACCGACATTGAGCCGACGCATTCGTGAGCTCGAGCAGCAGTTGAAGGTGCAATTGCTTGAGCGTTCGGTGCGAGGCACCAAGCTCACGGATTCGGGGATGCGTTTGTATGAACATGCCAGCCGTGGCATTGAGGCATTGATTGAGGGCGAACAGGCCGTGATCAGTGATCAGGCGCAATTGAAGGGGCGCCTGCGGCTGTCATTGCCGCCGTCGTTTGAACCGTGGTGGGACGTACTCTCGGCGTTTCAGCGGCAATATCCGCAGATTCAGCTCAGCGTTTACACCACGGCGCGGCGTATTGATCTGATTGAAGACGGTGTCGATGTCGCTTTGCGCGTAGGGACGATTGCCCACGAAACACTGGTCGCACGCCGTATGCTGACTTATCGACACGTTCTGGTGGCGAGTCCGGCATTGATCGAGCGGTTGGGCAGCCCCGAGACCGTTGAGGCTCTGCACAGCTATCCCTGTGCGGTGTGGAGTCAGGGAGGTCATGCGACATGGCAATTGGGAGACCAGCCATTCACGCCGGACTCGATACTCTCGACCAACGACTACGCACACCTTCGAAGCCGGGCACTGGCCGGTGATGTGGTCACGGAACTGCCGCCATTTCTGGCGGCGAATGCCATTCGGGAAGGCGCATTGCTCGCGTTGCTTTCCGATCATCCGCTACCGGAGCAACAGATCAACTTGCTTTACCCGTCGCATCGGCATCCTTCTGCCATTGTGCGGGCGTATCTCGACTTTTCTCAGGGGTATTTGGGGTATCTGGCCCAAGCGTCTTCTACTTGCGGGTAAGGGGCAGCTTCTGGTCGAAAGCTCCACAGTTGACCCCTTGTAGCCAAGGGGCCGTTTGAATCAGTTCCGATACCCTACTGAAGGGGCGTTGCAATCCCGACTCTCGGAAACAAGAGCACTGTCTATCGAGCGTTAGGACCCGAGGTGATGGCCCTCAGGACTTTCCAGCTTCCGGTGCCGACACCGGCCCTGTTCGGCGAGCGGTTTGTATAGACGTGATAACCCAGGGTCTTTCGTCCTGAGAAGTGATTGCAGGTATCCAGGTATCCACCTTGAGAATTGTTGTATTCGTTCCGGAGACTGACCGGATCCCCGATGTAGATCTGTGAGCCGACAGCGCCGTACAAGACGACCCAGTCGAGAGTTTTTTGACCGGTTTTTTCAACGCCGCGGTTCGCTTTTTCCGCGGTGGAGACATTGTAAAGCTCCGGTGCAGCGGCGTGATTGTTCGTGTCGAGGTAGCCGCCCCCGTTTGAGCACATCGGCTGCCGGCTCGGTGTTGATCGTTTTCTTCTCGACGCTGACGTTGAATGAGCCGCTGTTGTTCCCGTAATCGCCCGCCAGATCATTGACGAGAAAGGTGAGTTCTCCATCGGTCGGTACTGTCCAGCGGAGCACGCCGTTATTGATCGGGGTGAGATAGTCATCGCCGATTTTCATCAGGAGCGCACCGACAAGTCCGTCCGGATAGACCAGCCCGGCAGGCTTGTACGAACCCACGAGACTCTCATCCCCTTGAGGACCGTAAGCTCTTCCTGAACCGCGTTCTACCCATCCCGAGGCGATTCGTAATCACGTCTCCCTTCTTGACCTTGAAACCTGTCTGTTTGCCGCTCTCCAGTTTCGCATCGACTGTGCCGGACCAGATATCGGATTGAGACATTGTGAAGCTCCTTTTCCATAGTGATTTCCCTGGCATTTGCCGGGAGAAAACAACGATTTCGCTTTGTGGCCTGCGTACGCACTAGTGAAGGAATCTACGCTCAAAGAGACGAATCGCCGGAGTTCCAGGCTCATTCTGACGGCTTGGGATTCCTTCCCGCAGGTCGCGAGCTGACTATAGAAAGCGGGGGAGGGCTGTCAAAAAAACAGGACGTCTCTGTAATATTCAAAGTCCCTGAAAACTGGGGCGAAGAGAAGGAAATCGGTGGTAGCGCACAGGCAGAGGAAAAAGGACGGTTCAGGCATAAACGGAAATTTCGAATGGCTTTGGAAATGCGGTCGCTTGCAGTTGGCATTCACTTCGGGTGAGAGCGTAACCATGCTGAATGGGTGCTTCTGGTCGAAAGTAGACGCTTATGAATGACCGCTTTCGGCCAGAAGCTGCCAGTCACAAAAGGCTGCTTTCGACCCAATGCGGACGGTGGTGACAGGTAAAAATCGGCCCGAAGCGGACGCTCCCGAGTGTCTATTTAATCTGCGGCGATCTACCCCTCCTATTCGCCTGAACTATCAGCCAAGGGATGGCTGGAATTATCCATTTGAGCCCTCACCTTGCGGGGCGTACTTCCTGTCCACGATTGAAATGCGCGAGCAAAAGAGTTGGAGTCCTCGAACCCCAAAAGAAACGATATCTCCGCACTCGACATAGCGGTATTGCGCAGGTAGTGGCGTGCCAAGGAGTCGCGCAAAGTATCCAGCGTCTGCTGGTACGTAGTCCCTTCGTCCTGCAGCCTACGCTGAAGCGTGCGGGTGCTGACCCCCAGTTTTCGACTGATTTCCTGCATCGATACCGCGCCCGCCGGTAAAGACTCAAGCAGCGTACTGCGTACCCGTTCGACCATTCCGGATGTCCTGTCCAGGTCGGACAAACGCTGTCGCAGACTGGGCTCAAAGAACAACCACATCTTATGGTTTTCTGTCAGAAAAGGTCGCTCGACGTCCGCTGCTGCAAATACCACGCTGGCCTGTGGCGCATCAGTCACTGGAACGCCGAAGTAGGCTTGGTACGCATTCAAGTCCGAGCCAAGGGTTGACGGCGATGGCCAGTTCACCTGCAACGGCTGCACAGCGCTACGTGTCGCCAACCTTGCCAGTTGAACAAAGAAGACGAGCTTGAATGCTAAAAACACAGTAGGTGGCTCGGAGGCGTCTAAAAAATCCATAGTGACGGTGGTATGCGAATTAGTCCGCACGACCCGAATCACCATGGGCGCAATTAGCCTCACATATTTAGCAATCTGCTCGAGGGCACTGCCCATATTGGCACTGCACAGCGCGGCAAAAAGCTCCGGGTCAAACCAGTCTGACGACATGACCTGAGCAATTTGCAAGGGAGCGGGCAAATCGGCGTTTACAGATTTGGCTTCAGCTTCAATAGCCTCCCAAAGCTTGAAGAAGTTTGCCGAGTCTAGGCGAACGTTCTGTCGCGTAAACAAATCGCCTGGTAATTGCGCGCGACGCAAAACGGGAGCAGTTGCCAGTCCCGCATCTTGCATCAATACCCGCCATCCTGGCCAAACTGAATAGTCCAAAGCTGAGCTGCGCTTAACGATCATGGGAAATGTACTGCACTCATGGGGAGATTTATTTTGAATTTTAGGGCTCAGTTTAGGCCGCCAATCACGCCACGACAACGGCGGATTGCGCCAGAAATACCAGGAAAAATTGGCGCCTTTCGAAGTGAAGTTGGCGCGTTAGGCGAGTGCCAACCGTTCATTAGGCGAGCAATGTATGCCTATCTGAGATGTTGAACTGACCGATCTCGATGATCGTATCGTTATCGAGAAAATACAGAACAAAGCATCTTCTAGATCAAGACGTGTTTTGGGCTTCTCCTCTCTATTGGTAGTCATATGAAAAAGACAGTTTTAATCACCGGTGCCTCATCGGGATTCGGCTTGATGCTTGCCACCACTCTTCACCAGCAAGGCTTTAACGTCGTTGGCACGAGTCGCAATCCGGAAAAATATGCCAGCACAGTCCCATTCAAATTACTGCGTCTGGATATTGACGATGATAGTTCTATCCGGTCGTTTACTGATGAGCTGTTTAAAAACATAAAAACCTTGGATGTTTTGGTCAATAACGCTGGCTATATGGTGACTGGGATTGCGGAGGAAACACCTGTAGAAGTAGGTCGTCAGCAATTCGAAACAAACTTCTGGGGCACCGTCAAGGTTACAAATGCAGTGTTGCCGCAATTGCGAAAACAGAAAAATGGCCAGATCATCACAGTCAGTTCAATTGTAGGGTTGATAGGTCCACCTAATCTTTCTTACTACTCGGCATCAAAACACGCAGTGGAAGGATACTTTAAATCTTTACGCTTCGAGTTGAATCAATTCAATATCAATGTCAGCGTGGTCGAGCCCGGCTGGTTTAAAACAAGTTTGGGGCTGAATGCTCACTCTGTTACGGATAGCAAGATCGCCGACTACGACCTTTACCGTACAAAAGTGAACCTGGTAACACAAAAGGGTATAGATGAAGCAGAATCGCCGCACGCCGTTGTGAGCACTATCATCAAGCTTATCGGCACAAAAGAACCGAAGTTCAGCAATCCTGTGGCAAAGATGGCCGGCATGATTTTGTTCCTTCAAAGTTATCTACCCAAAATGTTCGAGAATGCAATATTTAAAAGCATTGCATCAGGTAAAAAGCTATAGAAGATCTATAAGGCAATTTTTTGTCGATTCGTATGTGCTCAGGCAATGAGAAATAACTTATGAAATATTATCTTTGTAAGTATATCCCGCCACGCGCGGACTTCCTGGCAACAATGACTGCCGACGAGCGTCAGTGGATGACTCAACATGGTAGTTATCTGAATGAGCTTCTTGAGCAGGGAGTGGTCGTGGCCCACGGCCCTGTGATTGATCCTGATGGTGGCTATGGTGTTTCGCTGTATCAAGTTGATGATGATCAGGATATCGCAGCGATCACATCGCAAGACCCTATCGTAAAGAATGGAAGTGGGCACTACGAACACTACGCAATGCTTCATTTGAAGGCGCGTGGATGATTCGTGGGCTTCGATATCGCTGAGCTGTTTTTATTAAGTAAATGACTTTAATGCTTAGCAGGCGGCTGTCCACTAATTTATAAATGCCAACAGTAGGAAATAGATATGACAACTGCACTTATCACTGGCGCATCGAGCGGCATAGGCTCTGTTTATGCTCGCCGGTTTGCCGCTCGCGGCCATGACCTTGTTCTCGTCGCTCGTGCGACCGACAAACTCAACATTCTCGCCACTGAGTTACGTGACGAACATGGTGTTTCCATCGACGTCATAACTGCTGATTTGACTGACAGCGCTCAGATCGAGCCGGTGCTTCAACGGCTGCGCTCAGAACCACCGATTGATATTCTCGTCAATAATGCCGGGGCCGCATTGATGGGGGATTTCGCCACAGCCGAATCTGCCGACATGTACAAGTTACTGCGACTCAACGTCCTTGCCCCAACGTTATTAGCATCAGCCGTCATTGGTGGGATGGTGAAACGTGGGAGGGGATCGATCATCAACATCGCGTCAGTTCTGGCCCTTTTACCTGAATACTCCCATGGCATCTACGCGGCCACAAAGTCCTATGTCCTGACGCTCTCGCAGAGCCTCGCGGCAGAAGTCACGTCGAAGGGCGTGTACGTTCAAGCCGTACTGCCAGCAGCTACGCGTACAGAAATTTACGAACGTGCGGGCGGCGACATCAGCAAGGTGCCCGACGTCATGGAGGTTGATGATCTTGTAGATGCGGCACTGGTAGGTTTTGACCGTAAGGAATTGGTCACCATTCCACCTGTGCCTGACGTTACTGCTTGGGAAGCTTTCGAGCGGGAACGCGGGCTCTTGGCGCAAGGTTTCAGCAACGCCCAACCCGCAGCACGCTACCGCACTTAAAAAGTGTGGTGACGCCAGGAGCAGGCGTTGCCATTACCCTTGCCTCGAAGGTCACTCCATAACCTTCGAGGCGGCTGAAAGTAATGTTATAGCTCTGCCGATCAGCGTCGAGAGCTGATGGCCGTCGTCGAAAAGTGCGCCCTCAGATGCGCAGACATCTTAGCCCACCAGGGCACGCCCGGCCCCTAGCCAATAGATACCTCACACTAGTGCTGTGGATCGCCAAGCGCTGTTCCGTTGATTGGTCGTATGTCCGCTTTTGGCCGAAAGGCCTGTTGAAGACAGCCGTATCCCCTTGGCCGGCAGCTATCGGCCAAGAGCGGACGTTTGCGCGCTCCGAAACAAGCCGTCGTTCACTCCTGTTAGTAAGGCGCTTTATCTGTCGACTGATGCCAAATAGATCCATGGGCTCGGCAGAGCTCAACGGAATATCTGTCGCACAACATTTCGATGGCGGCTTTATCAAGCGTCTGATCTGAAGAGGAGATTGACCCACCACAGGTCAGGTACAAGTACAACGCAGCCAGCGCCTCCAGCCTCGACGAGTCGGACTGTACGGTAAACCTTGAAACATCTACCTCGCTCGCCTGGATTTCGATGTAAGGGTCATCGCTCTCTCTGTCTTTCACATACAGGTATGTCCAAGAGCGGCTGTTCAAAGGGTATGAGTCACCATCCGTGTCTACGTTTCGCCCAGGGCCATAGAGCAAATCCAGGAAGCACCTGAAGTCGGGCCGTTCGCTAACGACGGTCACTGTGTACATAGGTTCTCCGTATTGTCTGCTTTGGGTCGAAAGCAGCTTTTTGTGACTGGCATCTTCTGGCCGTTAGACGTCACTCGGGATCGGCAACCAGCCCGGATGGCTGCACTGTTTCACCGACCCGATCACATCTGGTTGAGCTGGGCTTTTCTACTTTGTGCAGGGCTCGGATGGAATGAGGACGACCAGATCCGTATCACCTATGTCGACCCCCGTTTGTGAAAGCAAGGTAGTCACTTGTCCACGGTGATGCGTTTGATGATTGAAGAAATGCATGAGCAAACCATAAAAGCCCCTGTCAGCGGGTATTCCCTTCATGCTTGTGTAATTGAGGGTGTGATCTAGATCCGACTCTGCAATGGAGCAAGACCAATCGACAATTTTCTGATCGAGCCATTCTCGATGTGCCGAAAGTTCTCGGATGTTCGAGAACAGCAACTGGTCCAGGTTTTTGAGCGCAGGAAGCTGCCGAATCGGTCCCAGAGCCAAGTAGTTCGCTGGGTGCTTGGCGAATCGCTTTAGCCAGACAGTGTCGCCGGCCACCAGATGGTTCAACGTCCCAAGAATTGAACCAAAGAATGCTTTCCTATCCACTGAGAGTTCTTCATCTGGCAGGCTTCTGGCTGCCTCATAAATCTTTGCGTTCATCCACTCGTTATACGTCGCCATTAGGCGAATATGACTGGTTCGGCTCATCATGCTCATCCCTTCAATGAATACTTGATAAGCGATCCACGCTCATCTTGAATCCCGGTCTAGTGTTGGGCTTTGTTGTTTCGGGGGCAACTGGGGAGGGACCGTTCTTGCTGGGTGCTTGCATTTGGCTCGGCGAATGTCTTCATTTGGCCGATTTCTGCCTGGCGCGAGCGGCGGAAAACGACCAAAAGCTGCCAGTCAGAAAAGGTTGCTTTCGACCCAAAGCCGTCAGTCGACCTGAGGGCATGAATTAGATGATTTGAACCAAAGGACTGCGGAGTCGACATGAACGTGTTTCTGCTTCTGAGGCAGAAAGGGCGCATCGAGCGTCCCCAACGCTATGGAGACCCAGTCGGCAAACTGACCTTCAGATCGTGACCAGAATAGAGTCGAACCGCACTCCATGCAGAACTCGCGTAATACCGTCTCTGACGAAGCATAGGTTTTGATGCTGGCGGAACCGCGCAATATTCGAAGCGCGCTACGCGGAATGCTTCCGTACGAGGCGAATGCTGCCCCGTGACCTTTGCGACACTGGCTGCAATGACAATGACTCACTGCTTTTGGTAAGACCAGTAGCTCGTAATGGACAGCTGAGCATAAGCAGCTCCCTTGATGCACCTGTGTCATACGCTGTTCCGGGCAAATGAAAATGCCAGCGTAACTGTCCTGGTGCTATCAGTCGACCGACTGCTTTCGGCCCAGAGTGTGTAAAAACGTCTTCGCGACCCCTTGCTATGATTTCTGAGGATTTCATCGCAGGGATCGCCCATGAAGCACTTTATCCAATGTGAACATCGAGGCCAAGGCACCTTACTTCCCGAGAGCCTCGACGACTACGTCAGCGATACCAATCCGGTGCGAGTAGTCGACGTTTTTGTCGACGAACTCAACCTGAAGCGGCGTTCCGGCTGTCCTGTAGCAGCCATGAAACAGTGCTTGAAACCGCGTTGGCCACCGGCTTCCAGTCGGGCGAAGCGTTTGCGCGCGCCTTCAAACTCAAGTTCGGCTGCACGCCATCGGCCTGGCGTTCCACGACGCTTCAGCGGCTAAAAACTCAGGCGGCCGCAATCGGACAGCATCCAGGCGGCCAAGAGAGCAATCCTGATCAGGTGTTCGGCAATATTCGTCAGGAAGATAAGTTCGCGTTCAGTGAATCTGACGGCTCTTATCGGCTGACGGAAGAAATTGCCATGAATGTACGCATTGTTGATTTACCCAAAGCACGTGTCGCGTATCAACGTTTGATCGGTCCATATGGGCCAGCCATCGGTGAATTCTGGCGAGGTACCATTGCGCCGTGGATGCACTCAAATGGCTTCAGTGATCAGCCGTGTTACGGCATCGGTTATGACGATCCTTCTCTCACGCCAGCCAACAAGTGCCGCTATGACGCCTGCGTCGAAGGATCGTCGAAGTCGTCTCTCTTGCTCGAAATTAAACGTAGAACGCAGAGCCTGTTTAAACGAAACCTCTCGTCATGGGTCGCTGCCCACAACGCCTTGCGTCACCCCCTACAGCTAAGACAGAATCCGCCGGCTTGTGCGTCTGGGGCTCCCTCCGTAACTTGATTCCCGTCACTGCACATCAGTGATCGGGTCTGCAAGCCCGCCGGAAAAACCAGTCGCACAGCCTGCCAAAAGGACGCTCGTTTGTGTCCGCTCAATGGCGGCTTTGTGCGGGAGACCCTCGGGTCTGCCGGGTGCCTGGTTTCCCGGTCTTGCAGACCCGCACATAGCTGCCACCCATCATCTGCAAGTGATGTAGGTAGCTCCTAATCAAAAATCAGGAGTTTCACCATGATCAAACCAACACCGAATCCGCCAGAAACCGATCCAGTCTCACCCTACCAATTTCCCGATTCCCGAACCCTGAACGAAGCCGCCGAACGCGCCCTCGACCATTACCTGACCCCGCAACAACGCATCATGGGCAGCCACACCAAACACGACCCAATGTTCCTGGCCAACTCGGCCTACGACAGCGAATCCCTGTTGGCGAACGCCAGCGAATCACTCGATTCAGCCAGCGAAATGCTCAACAACTTCGCCGCCACCCTGGAATCCGGCCACCGCAAAACCGCGCTGGGTATTGCGCAAGTTGTCATGGTCGCGGGGCTGGCCGTGAGTCAGGCGCTGGATAAGGTAGAGCTGAAAGCGTAGAGGCCGCCCTCAAGTAGAAAGGAGCAGATTCATTACCTGAATCTGCTCCTTTTTTGTTCGATGAGCTCAGCCGTTTGCGCCGGCTCGCTTTTCCGCCGTCACGATGCAAGCCTTGTAGAAATTGGAATGGAAATCGCTGATTGCTTTCTGCTGCAAGCTCTCGCTTGAGTACTGCGGAATCGCGTACGCCTCGCGAATCAGCGTCTTGAACAACTCACCCACATACTCGCTCTGCTTGCCTGCCGCTTCGGCCAGTTCCCACACCGAATCCATGGGCGCGCCTTGCTGCCTGCTTTTCATGACCTGTTTGGCCGAGTTTTCTATCCGTTGGCACTCTTCGAGCTCTTCCTGCGGAACAGGAGAGGCAAGAGCGGAAAGGCTGATGGTGAAGATTATCGCTGCTGCAGCAAGACATTGTTTGTGCACGAGGTGTCGTCCGTGATTTTGAGGCTGAACCTTATCATTCATGGCGTGGCGCCACCATTGTGCGCAGGGTGATAGACAGGAAAAGAACCCGGCGCGTTGCCCGAGTCTGGAGTGTTCGAAAAAGTCTCTCCCCTCACTCCATCAGCTTGTCAATAGCACAGTTGAGCGACTGTGCATCCGGCAGCGCGGTGGTAGGCTTTTTACGAGCGCCCGATCTGTTCAGATTATTGGTTAAGGCAGGTCAGGCCAATGCTCAAGCCGCATGTCAGATAACTGAAAGGATTCGAAAATGAAAAAGTCCATCACTGCTCTGGCCGTATCCGCAACGCTCGCTTTCACCGCCACCGTCGCGAATGCTTCCGTACATCCGACCACCCTCAAGGCTCCTCAAACTGTCAATCAAGTAACAGCTTCTATTGGCACGCCTTTCGGTACCCAACAAACAGCGGGCGAAATCCACATGGCCAGTCTGGCCAGAAGTTGCTCCGATGATCGATATTCCTGGTGGGAATACAGCGGTTGGGAAATTGTCGGCTGTCTCGCAAGCGGCCAGTGGTAACTGTTCAGATGAGCCTGGTGCGTGACTTGCGTGGTAAGTGCGCACCAGCGCTTGTTGTGAGGTTGGTTTTGAGTCAGGTGCCGGATTACGTGTATCTCAAGGTATAAACCCAATTCTGCGGCGACAAGAGCAGCCGTTCTTCTCCGCATGAAGCCAGGCGCTGGCACTGGGCCACGGCTTGCGCCACCCTGCATCGACTGTCACCCTTCGGCCCGTTCTCAAGGATCAGAACGAGGAATCAAGGATTGAGTGGCTACATTCCCAACCCGCCTAAAAACTATCGCAACACAGGCACCAAACCCGTCGATATTCATGCCCAGCGTTGGGCTGAGTATGAGAAACACGGGAAAGAGCCTGCGCGTGAGCCTGAAAAAATCGGCATGGCCCTGCGGATCGGAGTGTTCTTCGATGGTACGGGGAATAATGCGAATAACACCGCAGCAGGCTTGCTTTGTGGTGCCCATCATCCAATAGCGCCCGAAGATATCGATGCCAGTTGCAAGCCTTTCATGAGTGATCCTGATAGCAGCTATGCCAACGACACAAGTAATGTGCAGAAGCTGAGTGAGCTGTATTTCGCACCTCAGGAAGCCGAAGGGGATAGCTTGTACAAACAAGCGTTTCGGATGGTGTATGTCGAGGGGATTGGAACGCGATCTGGTAAACAGGACAGTACGTTCGGTGCTGGTACTGGGCGAGGTGATACCGGTGTTGCAGGACGTGTTCAAAGCTCATTCGCCGAGATTGAACTGCGTGTAAAAGACGTGTTGGATCTACATCCCAGTGGGGAAATTACCTCGCTGAAATTTGATGTATTCGGTTTTAGTCGCGGAGCTGCGGCCGCTCGGCATTTCGCCAACGAAGTCGCCCGTGGAAAACAGGGACCTTTAGGGGATGTTTTAAGAAACAATGAAAAGCACCTCAGCCGGACCTTCGTTGATCAATTCAAAAGCAGCATAAATATTGGCTTCATCGGCCTTTTTGACACGGTGCCTTCGATTGCTGGATGGTCGAATCTGGGTGACGTCAAGAGTCCAATCGCAACGGGCATCAAGTTGTACCTTGACCGTCGTTTTTTTACAGATGTCGTTCAATTATCTGCCCGAGATGAGTGCCGAGCGAATTTTGCGCTGAGTCGTGTCAAAGCCGACCATTTGGAGATCACGCTGCCAGGGGTTCACTCGGATATTGGTGGGGGTTACCGCGATGAGGTTGAAGAGTGTGTGCTCATCAGCCCTATGCAATCCCTTGAGGTTTCGCAATTTACCGATGTGTCCACCACCTCGATTTACCAAGATGCGCTGGCTGTGAAAAAACAATGGTTGGACAAGGGTTGGCCGGCGAAAATGTTGGAAATCGTCACCCCCGCTGCGCGGCTCCTTCCGGTAGATCTGCAAGATAGGCTCAGTACTCGCAAGAAACGCGTTTACGTGGCCGTTCAGCTCAAGCGCCCCGTGAGCGGTAAGCTATCCAGGGTATATCTGCGTGTAATGCACCAGTTGGCTAAAGAAAAGGGTGTTCGATTCAACGATATTCCGGACACGCCAGAGTTGGCCGTTCCTTCCGAGCTTCAATCGCTGTGCAACCGGTTTGTGGCAGGTGACTACAGCACTACACCACAAGAGGAAAAACAGCTGAAGCTGAAGTACATTCACATGTCCGCAAACTGGAACCATCCCCTCGGCCGCAGAGACGGTAGTGGTCTCCGTGCCGTGTATATCAATGCGCCTACGGCAGGCGCGATTCGCGTGCAACATCCTCACGTACCTGACTGGACGCTCTGGTAATGAAGTTACTCGTCACTCTCATCTGTGCCCTTTTCATGACTGGCTGCCAGTCTGCTAATCCACTTTCCGCTAAAAATGATCCTAAGTCCGAATGGTGGGAGATGGCTTTTATTGAGCCTGATTACATGAAGGTCTGGGTGGAAGACAGCTCTGTGCAAGATATCACCGGCAAAGTCTTCTCCAGGACTGGCGGCGGTACCGCCGCTGGCGGTGAACCTGAAGACGGCACAGAGTCCGCAAGGGGCTGGAAGGGCGTTGGCGGCAGTGGAAGAAAAGTAGTGGGTGCCGACCTACCCATTCGTATTTACGTCCGCTGGCAATCCATCGTAGAGCAGAAGACATGGCAGGTTTGGGTGGACATTCCTGAGGAGGCCAGGCAACTGATGGTGTCATCTACCAATCAGCGTTGCCCGCAGACGCCTGATCAAAAAGCGAGATATATGGCGTCGATCTATCTGGGGTTGGCGCCTGGTGGCGTCGTGCAGGTGTGGGTAAGAGACTCGTGCCATCATCCGATGAAAGTGGCCCGAGCCCAAGCCGAGATCGAGCCGTTAGGCCCGAGTCAGGGTAAGAACCAAGGTCGTTACGCTTATCCGGTCAGTGAAAAGTCGAAACGCTACATCGAGACATTTGGCATTCCGTACGGCAGTTGGTAGCCAGGGAGTGAAGCTGAGGGAAAATGGGGCGGATACTTCTGAGAAATAAATCCGCCCCCCCCCCATTATTTCTAATAAATCAGAAGTGATTTTGTTCCTCGCAAAACAGTTGCTGAATTCCGGTCTACGCTCGATGTGCAGGGCAAGTAGAGGATCGAAAATGGCAGCTAAAGTAGCTGAGGTGCTTTACATCACAGAGCGCAGTTTCAACAGGCAGATCCTATTTGTTTCTAATCTTCTGAGTCGGACGCGACTTGAATTAGTGATTTGGCTTTATCCAGAGTCGGGTGTTGATCGAATAGCTGGCTTTGACATCAGCTCACGCGTCACCGCAGATGCCATGCCGGTCACAACCTATCCTAATCATATTGTCGGTAGACGCACCGGGCGACTCCGAATGACCGATGACTTGATTAAAAATATTTACCTAAATGAAAGCTCCCTTCTCGGTGAGTGCGACAGTTTGTGCATTTATCTTCCCGAAAGGGTTGATTGGAGCGTGAGCGTCATATTTCACGAAGGGGTTATTTTGATTAAGGATAGCTCTCTGCTCGGTGACATGAAGGGTCTTGAATTCAAGGCTTCATCACACGCTCCTTCTTGGTGGTGAAGCGATTTGCTTGCCAGATATTCAGGGTTCACCCATGTTCCCATGGAACTAGAGCGCAGACTGTTCTGACGTCTGTCAAGTGAGTATTTCAACGACAGCACTCCCCAACCGCTCCCCATTAACCATCACATGCACCGAATGCTCCCCCGCATAGTGCTTGCGCGTAGTGAAATCCTTGATCACTTGCCTGCGCGCCACAACCTCACTCCCAAACCCCGCCAACTCCAACGTCTTCAACTTGAAAACCTTGGTCGACGTCCCGCCATTCGCCTTCACATAGTCAATCGCATAATCAATCACCAACCGCTGCTCCACCGGCACCAACGACCGGACGGTGAACGACAACGTGATCGTCTCCCCAAGCCGCACAACCGCCGGTTCAACCTTCACATCCAGCAACTCAACCTCAGCCTTGGCCCCCGCACCAATAACGGTGAGCGCCCGCAGATCCCCCTGTTTGATCAGACTCCGCAACGCATGTTTGGCGATCCACGCCGTGTGCCTGTTCTCCAGCGCCCAGCCCTCAACCGCATCCAGCACCCATTCCGGATGTTCCTTGGTCACGTCATTCAAATGATTCGCCACGGACTTGCGAACGTACAAACTCTCGTCCGCCTTCAATCGATCAAGAATCCCGGCGGCCAAGTGCGGGTTTGCCTGCACCGGTTCCAGGCGAAAAGACCATGGCAGGCGAGGGCGGCTGCCTTCGCTGGCGAGTCTTCGGACGTGGTGGTTTTCGTCCCGCGCCCAATCGTGCATCCGTTCCAGCGAGCGTTTCAGGTCGCTGCGCAGGAAGTGGCGGATGGCGAATTCGGAGGAGCCGAAAGTAGTGAAGTACTTCAGGGCTTCCATCGAGGTGTCGAACGCGTGCGCGCCGTAGCGGGCGACGTAGTGCGGCAGGCTCATGCTGACGAAGCCGCTGTTCAGTCGTGGGGCGAGTTCGCGCAAGACATCGAGGGAGTTTTCGTAGTCCAGTGGCAGCACGGCGTGCAGGCTTTCGCTGACGCGGGCCATGCGTTGCATGACGGAGAGGTCGGCGAGGCCGTCGTTGGCGTGCTTGAGAAAAGCCTTGGCCTTGAACGACGGGTACACGGCGCTCATTTCGGTGGCGATGTGTTGCAGGCGTTCGGCATTGAAGATTTCTTTCAGGGCCGGGGCGGCGGTTTCGGTGGTGCTCATGGTCAGGTCATCGGGGTGCTGATGAACGCCTGAGTGCCTTCGGCGTACGCGGTGTATTGGGCGATGCGCGGGAAGCGTTGAGCGTCGATCTGGTCGGGGACGACGAGGCCGGTGAAGCTCCAGGCCACAGCGAGGGTGATGCCGTCCTGCTGGAGAGTGCCGTCGGTGGGCAGTGGATGTTTTTGCAGTTCGTGTTCGAGGGCGGTGAAGGCGGCGGCGAGTTGGCCTTCAACGCGTTCGACCCATGGCTGATATTGAATGTCGGTCGGGCGCAGGTTGCGCTCGTAGTAAAGCTGCACGGCTTTTTCGCAGGCGGCGAGACCGAGGCCGATCAGGCGCAGGGCTTTGACCCGTTGCGATAAGTCGGACGGCAGCAGGGTTTTGCCGGACAGGGCTTCGAGGTAGTCGAGGATCAGCGTCGAGTCGATCAGCACTTCGCCATCGTCAAGGACCAGGGTCGGCGCCTTGACCACCGGGTTGATCTGCTGGAATCGTTCGAAGTGGCGAAACACCGACACCGGGTCGTGTTCGAGTTCGATCCCCAGGCACTTCGCGGAGATCGCCACGCGGCGCACGTAAGGGGAGTCCAGCATGCCGATCAGTTTCATGACGCGTTCCTTCAAGTCGAACCGGGGAGGGCATAACGTAGCTGAGGTTGCAGGGATTGTCAGTCCCTGGACCGGGCTGGTTTTGCGGTCAGCTACTGCAATAAATTGCGACAAAGCGCCGCGGCCGTTCGCCGTTTGTCTTCTATATACATCCGCTCGACTGAATTTCTTGCTATAAACGCACTCCGATGACCGCCGTGAAGCCTGTGTCAGAGCACTTTCCGGGCTTTGTCGGACAAATTCCCTGTATTTACAGTTGCTGAGGCCTCAAACGGGCCTTAGACTGCCGCCCCTTCGTAAATTGAGTGCCGGGTGGCGTTTGCAATAAACGATGCCTTTCCGATGACCCAGACGGTTCGCCGGAACGCTCCCTAATTCGCCTTAATGCACGTTTTTTTATAGAGATATCAATGACAAAGGACAAGTTGCTGGCCATGCCGGCAGATGACTACATGAATGCCGAGCAACACGCTTTCTTCAGCGAGCTGTTGCAGAACATGAAAGTCGAAACCCATGAGCGCATTGAGCAGAACCGTATTGCCATCGAGAGCCTGGACACCCCGGCTGACCCGGCCGACGCCGCCTCGGTGGAAGAAGAGCGCACCTGGCTGGTAAACGCGATCGATCGCGACCAGCGCATGCTGCCGCAACTGGAACAGGCCCTTGAGCGTATCAAGGAAGACAGCTTTGGCTGGTGCGACGACAGCGGTGAGCCTATCGGCCTGAAACGCCTGCTGATCAGCCCGACCACCAAGTACTGCATCGAAGCTCAAGAGCGTCACGAGCAGATCGACAAGCACCAGCGTCAGGCCTGATTCCTGAGGCGACCCCTTCAGTGCGGGTCGTCGCGAAAAGATCGCAGCCTTCTGCAGCTTCTTTTGAAGCTACAGAAGGCTGCGATCTTTGCTTTTTCTCGTCTGCCAGAAATCCCCGCACATTCCATTGACCTGTCACAGACCCACGACTAACGGACCATGGATAATGGCCTTGTAGTGGCGTTTAATGCAGCCACAACAATGAGAACAAGCGTGGGGTAACAAAATGACGAGAGATGGATCTCTGGTTGCGGCTCTGCCTGCACCAGTTGTTTTGCCGAAGAATCGCTGGCTCGCGCCGACCCTGCAAAGCATCGCCCTGATGTTGTTGCTGGCCGGGATGACCCTGGGCGAATGGCCGTTATACGTGAGCATGCCGCTGGCGGTGCTGATTGTCTGGCTGCCGCGCCTGCGTTCCCGTGCTGTCCGCGATACGCAACCGGTCGACAGCAACAACGCGATGTCCGAGCTGACTCGCGATCTTTCCTACACCACCAGTCATAACGCGCTGTCAGCCGCCGGTGTGGCGTTTTCCGTCAAGGAACTGGCTGGCAAACTGCAATCGCAACTCGACGCTGCCGCGCAGATCGTCAACAACGCAGAAGTGATGATCGCCACCGAACAAGCC
Organism: Pseudomonas sp. SDO52101_S400; assembly: GCF_054071635.1. Lineage (NCBI taxonomy): Bacteria > Pseudomonadati > Pseudomonadota > Gammaproteobacteria > Pseudomonadales > Pseudomonadaceae > Pseudomonas > Pseudomonas sp. SDO52101_S400. The sequence continues at coordinate 43,801 of NZ_JBSVWF010000026.1, forward strand.
ACTTCCCAACTCAGCCGTGAAGCGCTGGGCGCTGCCAGTGAGGCCCATCACAGCAGTGCGGCGGGGCGAACCGAGCTGGTGGATTCCATCTCGCGCATGCATCAACTCAGTCAACGCGCCAATACCAGCCGTGAGTTGATCGAAGCGCTGAGCCAGCGCAGCGACGACATCCAGCGTGTGACCCTGGTGATTCAGTCAATCGCCAGCCAGACCAATCTTCTGGCGCTGAACGCCGCCATCGAAGCGGCCCGGGCCGGTGAGCATGGGCGCGGTTTTGCGGTGGTCGCGGACGAGGTTCGTGGTCTGGCGGCGCGTACCGCGACAGCGACGGGTGAAGTGGGCGAGATGGTCGCCGACATTCAGCAACGCACGGCGCAGGTTGTAGAGCAGATCCGCCAGCTCTCCGACGATTTGCACACCGGTGTCGAGCAGGTTGAACACACCGGTCAGCACCTGGAAAACATCGCACGACTGGCTGCCGGGGTGGAAACCCAGGTCGGCGAAATCGCCCGTGGCGCCGAGACCAATCGCGAACAACTCGACAGTCTGTTCACCGCCATCGAGCAAATGCGCAGCGATCTGGCGATCAGTGATCAACAGACTCGGCGCCTGGCCGAAGCGGCCGTGCAGATGGAGGGGCAGGCGGAAACCATCAGCGAGCGCCTGGCCGAGGTCGGTCTGGATGACTATCACCAGCGCATTTACGACCTGGCCCGCGAAGGCGCGGGCCAGATTGCCGCGCGATTCGAGGCTGATGTCGAGCAGGGCCGGATCAGCCTCGAGGACTTGTTCGACCGCCAGTATCAGCCGATTCCGAACACCCAGCCTGCCAAGTTTCAGACCCGTTTCGACCGCTACACCGATCAGGTGCTGCCAGCGATTCAGGAACCCTTGCTGCTGCGCCACGAAGGTCTGGTGTTCGCCATTGCCTGCACACAGCAGGGTTATGTGCCGACGCACAATCAGGCGTTCAGCCAGCCGCTGACCGGCGATGCGCAGACCGATACGGTGCACAATCGCACCAAACGCAAGTTCGCCGACCGCACCGGTATTCGCTGCGGCAGCCATCAGCAACCGGTGCTGTTGCAGACCTACACCCGCGATACTGGCGAGCTGATGCACGACTTGTCGGTACCGATCATGGTCAAAGGCCGGCATTGGGGTGGCTTGCGGTTGGGGTACAAACCGGAGAGTCCGCGCTGACACATTGTTGCCGGAACTGCAATTAAGCTGTGCACGGACGTTGCTGTTTCCTCTTGATCCAAATCATTAACATGCCTTCATAGTTAGGTTGCTAATGAATTCGGGAGGTCAGCATGCAATGCAGAGTCGATGTCGCGGTGATGATCGGCAGCGGTGTTCCGGCCGGGCTGCGTGCGATGGGACAAAGTGTCTGCTGGGTGGTGCTGCTCAATGGCGAGCGCCGGGGGACGGCCTTCGCCAGTCGCGGCGAGGCAGAGGAGTGCAGAGCTGCGTGGCTTGCGCAACTGGGCGCCGCACCCGGTGACAGCCTGCACTGATTGCGCTTAATGGCTGTGCACCGCCCGCGATTCCAGCGAACGGGCGAGGGCACAGGCGGCGTTGTGATCCTCGCGGAAACCTCTGACGCGACCTGTCGACTTTTCCCTGATATGGAAAAAGGCGTTGCCGGCCGGGATCACCTGGAACAGCGGCTCCCGGCCAGACTGCCCTGGTGCGTAGTCAGTCACAACGTTCGGGCCATTCGAGACAAAGGTTGGTTCGTGGGCTGCGGCAAAATGGGTCAAAGTGCACATATGAAGTCCTTTTCATGGATTGACCCGCATTTACAGACGGTTGCGGGTAGTCGCGAGCAGCGTCGCTGCTCTAGAATCGCCAACACCTGTTGACGGCATGACGTTATCTAAAGCAATTTTTTGCGTGCGATATGTCGGAAAAGTGCTTTTCTTGGTGAGTTTTTTCCCTAAAGTTCGTAGTCAGTTTTCTCTGGCCGACCGTGAGGCGATTTCCTTCAACATTTGGAGAACGTCTTTGCAGGTTTCGCGAGTGGCATTCCAGTAGTCTTGTGAACCTCGCGTTGAATGAGCACTTGGCTCGTTCAGGCTTTTATTCGAGTCATCGCGCAACACCATCGGCCTGGCCGTTTTAACTGTCGTGCGCGTTTTTCGCGTGCGGCACTCTTTCAAGTGTGGGGATGTTTCTTTGGCAGTCAGTAACCTCGATATGCATGCTTTGTTCGTGCTGGGTGATTTGCGGGCAAAGCTGGTCAAGCAGTTTCAATCGCGTTTTGTTTACATCACCGAGCAAAACGCCGAAGGCATTTACGTTGCCGAAATCGACACCGAAAGCGCATTGGTGGTCGATGACAAGCCTGGCCTCAAGCTCAAGGTCGGCGATCATTTCAGCGCTTCGGTATTGCCCAGTCGTGAAGGCGGCAAGATGGACATCCGTTTTCGCGAGATCAAAATGACGGTGTACGGCCTCGGCGACTATGCCTTCGTCACCACGGCCGACGGCCATGCCATCGTGTTCAAGGAAGGTCATAGCGCGGTCACTGTGTTCGCCGCCAATGAGCAATTGCAGGAAGGTCTGACCAAAACGCTGAAAGCTGTCACCGCCAAAGCCGCCAAGTGGCGCAAGGGCGAACTGGTGACCTTCAAGGCCAGCGAGTGACGGGCGTGAGTCGCGCCGATTTCCACTTGCAGAACCTCGACAGCGCTCGCGATGAAGCCCGGCGCCTGTTCGATGCCAGGGCTGAGTTGAAAGGCGCCTGGCTCGGTTGGGTCGCCTCGCAGATCTACGCTTTGCAGCCTGCTGAATACGCCAGCATGGTCAGACGCGAGCTTCAACGCTTGAAGGAAATATCTGAAAAGTAGCCTCGTCCGTGTCATGCCCCTGAAAAAGCAGGAACCTCGTCTACAGTCAGTTGACTGAGTATTCATAGGCTTGCGGTCTTCTGTCAGGCCATCCTGCTATTGCTGTGAACAGCACGAGGTGCAAAAGCATGAACGGATTTCGACGGTTGCTGGTCGCGGTTCTGGTCGCATTCGGCTTGACGACGGCGATGCCAGCGGTCAATGCAGCGCAGACCCCGATCCACTTTGCCGACCTGAACTGGGAAAGCGGCAGCCTGATTACCGATGTCCTGCGGATCATCGTCGAGAAGGGTTATGGCTTGCCGACCGACACGTTGCCAGGCACTACCATTACCCTGGAAACCGCACTGGCCAACAATGACATCCAGGTCATCGGCGAGGAGTGGGCCGGGCGCAGTCCGGTGTGGGTCAAGGCCGAGGCCGAAGGCAAGGTCGCCAGCCTGGGTGATACGGTCAAGGGTGCCACCGAAGGCTGGTGGGTGCCGGAATACGTGATCAAGGGCGATGCTGCCAAAGGCATCAAGCCCCTGGCGCCGGACCTGCGCAGTGTCAGTGATCTGAAGAAGTACAAGGACGTGTTCAAGGACCCGGAAAATCCCGGCAAGGGGCGCTTCCTCAATAGTCCGATCGGCTGGACCTCGGAAGTGGTGAACAAGCAGAAGCTCACGGCTTATGGGCTGCAGGATGACTTCACCAATTTCCGCAGCGGTTCCGGTGCGGCGCTGGATGCCGAAATAACCTCGTCGATCCGCCGAGGCAAACCGGTACTGTTCTATTACTGGTCGCCGACGCCATTGCTCGGCAAATTCAAACTGGTGCAACTGGAAGAGCCGCCGTTCGATGCCGAGGCCTGGAAGACCCTGACTGACGCCGACAATCCCAACCCGAAACCGACCCGCTCATTGGCGTCGAAACTGTCGATCGGAGTATCTGCACCGTTTCAGAAGCAATATCCGCAGATTGCGTCGTTCTTCAGCAAAGTCGATTTTCCAATCGAGGATTTGAACAAGGCATTGGCCGAGATGAGCGAGAAGCACACTCCGCCACGGGAAGCGGCGATGGCGTTCATGAAGGTCCATCCGGATGTGTGGCAGGCGTGGTTGCCGAAAGATGTGGCGGAGAAGGTTCAGGCGGGCTTGTAGGATTGTGGCGAGGGAGCGTGCTCCCTCGCCTGGCTTGATCAGAACCGGGTCTGCACCGCCAGTTCAAAGGTACGTGGTGTGCCGAGGTAATACGCAGGCGACACGTGAGCGAACTCGGCATACACCTCGTTCGTCAGGTTGCGCACCCGGCCGGTGACGGTGGTGTGCGAATCTACCTTGTAGCTGAGGAAACTCCCGAACAACGTGTACGACGGCACGGTCATGGTGTTGGCATTGTCCGCATACACCGACGCCACGTACCGCGCGTCAACCCCGCCTTGCCATTGTGGTGAAAAGTCATAGGTCAGCCACAGATTGCCGACCCGATCCGGCACGTTGGTCGGCGTATTGCCCTTGCGTGAAACCACTACGCCAGCGGCGTTCTTCTCGTTGAACTCGTCGTACTGCGCATCGACCCAGGCGAAGTTGCCCTCGGCCAGCAACCTGTCGGTGATCCGCAGTGAGCTGGCAATCTCGATGCCTTTGGACGTCTGCTGGCCGACCGGAATGCTGTTGGTCGGGTCCAGTGGATCGGTGACGGCAAAGTCTTTTCGCTCGATGGTGTACGCCGCTACTGTCGCCGAGCCGCGGCCATTCAGGTAGTCGAACTTGCTGCCGATTTCCCATTGCTTGCCCGTTGAAACATCGAAATTTTGTGTACCGCTCGGCTGCTCGGCGGCGGTGCTGTATTGCACATACACATTGGCTGACGGAATGAACTGGTAGGTCAGGCCGACGCGCCCGGTGACGGGTTCCCAGCTGCGCTTGAGATGGCGCGGGTTGCTCGCCGTCACCGTGCGATGGTTGGTCACGTTCAGGTCGATGTCGTCATAGCGCAGGCCTGTAAGCAACGAAAGCTTGTCGGTCAGTGCCAGGCGGTTTTCGGCGAACAACGCTTTGGTTGTGACCTCGTTCGTCTTGTCGCTGACAAAACCCGGCTTCGTCCCCGGTATGTCGTAGAAATACCCCGGGCGATAGTTGTTCGGGTCCACGGTGCTCGCACCTTTGACGTTGAGCGGAGAGTTGGTGGTCTGGTTGACCTTGTATTCGAAGCCGCCGGACCAGGTGGTGTCGAGACCGAACAGGGTGTTGTCGTGGCGCAATTCGAACTGGTTGCCGTCCTGCTCACCCTGATGTCGCACCTGATAGGCCGTGGAGCGGTTCACGGCACTGTTGTCGGCGTTGTACTGGTAGGTTTCGAGGTTGCGGTAATCACGCTGGCTGTCGAGGTGATAGAGCGTGTTGCGCAGGGTGGTGCTGTCGTTGATCCGGTAATCGATGATCGAGCGCACCCAGATCGTCCGCTGCTCGTAGCGGCCGTCCTCGACGTTGTAGTTGTTGAAGCGGTTGTGCCTGTCGATCTTCAATTCGCCGGCCTTGGGGTTGAGCACCGGTGTGCCCCAGTACGGGCTGTTTTCATGTTCGTCCTGATATTCCAGAGCCAGGGTGTGCGACAGGTTTGGCGTCAGGTCGCTGAGCAGCGAGAAGGCCATACTCCAGGCATCGCGCTCCTGGCGGTCGATGTAGCCGTTGCTGGTGTTGTGGCTGACGTCGAGACGCGCGTAGTGCTGCACGTCGGCGCCGGGGGCGGTCAGCGCGTGATTGAGGCCGAACGCGGTTTCGGTGGTGTCGTAGGTGCCGTAGCTGACCCGGCCTTCGGCGGCTTGCTCGTCGCGAGTGGCGAGTTTGGTCACGTAGTTCAGAGAACCACCGACCGAGCCGGCGCCGTTGATCAGTGACGATGGGCCGCCGACCAGTTCCACCCGGTCATAAATCCACGAGTCCACCGGCCGCGCCAGTCCGCCGGAGACATTGACGCCGTTGAACATCTGGGTGATCTGGCTGCTGGTAAAACCGCGATAGGAGACGAAACCGCCAAACCCCGGCGGGGCGCTGGCGTTCACCCCAGGCAAGGTGTTGGCCGCGTCCTGAAAGTTCTGCGCGCCATGGCGCTCGATGTCGTTGCGGTTGGCGATGGCCACCGAGGCCGGAGTGTCGCGCACGCTCAAACCGAGGCGTGAAGCCATGCCGCTGGACTGGTCGAGGCTCAGTCCGGGTTCGGCGCTGGACTCGCCGTCAATGGTGATCGGCGCCAGATCCACGGTGGATTGTGCCCAGGCGTTGACGGACAGGCAGCCGCACAGGCTCGCCAGCAAGGTAAGTTGTTTCATCGATTGAATCCTGAATGCTTGTCTAGGAGTCAGCGCACAGGCGAACGCCGCGCGTTGGCGCAGTGGGCTGACAAATCAAAAAGGCAAAGTCACTCAGGCGAGCGGCGGGGCGCGAGGATTGGCTGAAGGCCAGATGAAGCGGGCAGGGAGGTCGGCGCTGACGATGACCGGCAGTGGCGGGCTGTGTTGTTCCGGCAGGATTGCCAGGGTCAGGCTGGAGTTGAACGCCGGGCCCATGCCGCCGGTGGAGCACAGCGGACAGCCAAAGGCTTTGGCCAGGGTCGGCAGTTTTTCTTCGGAAGGATTGGACGCGAGCGGCGCCTGGGTGCTCGGGTCGACGGCGCAGAATTGGCCGCCGATACCGTTGAGCTGCATCCCGACCATTTGTCCGTGACCGATACTGCAGGCGAACACGTTGAACAGGACGCAGCAATAGAGCATCCAGGCCAGCAGTGAGCGATCGGAACGGGTGAATTTCATGGGGCGGCACTTTACCGCACCGCCGACCGGTCGTGCACATGTAAAAATGCCGACTAGGATGTTTTGTTCAGATCCCTTTCAAGGATTCTCGACCATGACCTTTGTGTTGGCTCAATGGCTGGTGACGATATTTGCGGCGATCAGCCTGATGCATGTGTATTGGGCGATGGGTGGGCAGTGGGCGGCCGTGGCGGTGATACCGCAGGTTCCGGTGGATAACGGCGGGCTGACCCTCAGGCCGGCGTTCAAGCCGTCAGGCTGGATCACGCTTGTGGTAGCGGCGGCCCTGCTACTGATTGCCGCACTGGTGTGCATGAGGGTGGGCTGGTGGTTTTCGCCGGTGCATCACTGGGCGTTGCAGTGGGTGATCAGCGCGATTGCGCTGCTGATGTTTGCGAGAGCGATCGGCGATTCGGAGCTGGTGGGCTTTTTCAAGGAAGTGAAGGGTTCGCGGTTTGCCCGGCTCGACACTTGGGTTTATTCGCCGCTGTGTCTGGTCTTGGGAGCCGGGCTGTTGGCCGTTGCCTGGATCTAGCTGCCGCTCTCGGTGCGCCGGCTGCTCACTTCGGCCGGCACATCATCCCCGGCCATGCGCTTGCGGAACAGCGCAGCACGCGCCAGCAGCAGGGTGGTCACCGGCACGGTGATCGACAGCAGAATCGGGATCAGCCACGCGTGCAGCACCGGCCCGGACTTGAGCGCGGAAAAGCAGATGATCGATGCCAGTGCCACGCACCAGGCGCCCAGGGTCGAGGCCAGCGCCGGCGGGTGCATGCGTTGGAAGTAATCCTTCATCCGCAGTAACCCGGTCGCGCCAATCAGGGCAAACACGCCGCTGAGCACCAGCAGGATCGCGACCGGGATTTCCACCCACAGAGACAATTCAGTGTTCATTCGATCACCTCGCCACGCAGCAGGAACTTCGCCAGGGCAAACGAGCCGACGAAGCCGAACAGCGCGATCAGCAGCGCCGCTTCGAAATAGGTGTCACTGGAGTAGCGAATCCCCAGGGTCAGCATCATCAGCATGGCGACGATGTACAGGTAGTCCAGCGCCAGTACCCGGTCCTGTGCCGACGGCCCTTTGAACAGGCGAATCAGCGTCAGCACCATCGCCAGCGAGAACAGGAACAGCGTCAGCAGAATCGCATTCGATAGCAGCGGGCTCATTCGAAAATCTCCATCAACGGCCGCTCGTAAGTGACCTTGAAGTGCTGGATGAATTGCGCCTCGTCATCCAGATCCCAGACGTGCAGCAACAGAATGCTGCGATCCAGCGCCAGTTCCGACCAGACTGTGCCGGGCACGACCGTACAGATCATCGACAGCGCCGCCAGACCGTGGGCATCGCGCAGGTCCAGCGGCACCTTGATGAAGCGTGAGCGGGGCGGTCGGCGACCGGCGTTGAGCACGCCCCAGGCCACGGCCAGGTTGGAAACGACCACGTCGCGCCCAACCAACAGGAACAGACGCAGGATCGTGCCGGGACGGCGAATGTGGATCTGTTGCGGGCGCAGTTTGCGCATCATCAGCGGTGCACAGAAACCCAGTACAGCTCCCAGCAGCAGGTTCCCTGGGCTGATCGACAGGTTCAACACCAGCCACAGCAACCAGAGCGCAAGCGACAACCACGGAGCAGGAAACAGACGCTTCATGGTTGCACCTCCAGCCGCGCAGCCTTGGCTTCCGGGCTTGGCACAGCGCGGGTGCCCAGTACCGCCATCACGTATTGCTGCGGGTTGTTCAGGGCATCTGCGGCGGCCTGGGTGTAACGCAGCAGCGGTTCAGCCTTGAAGGTCAGGGCGATGCTCAGGCCGAGCAGCAGGAAGATCGGCACGCATTCGAGTTTGCGCAGGACCGGCGATGGGCGCTCTTCCGGTGACCAGAAGCGCTGGATACCCAAGCGCGAGAACGCCATCAGCGAGCCGAGGCCGGTGAGGATCAGCAACGCCAGCAACACCCAGGCAGCAGTCGAGATCGGTTCGCCAGTGCCAAGCCCCAGAGGGTTGAGCAGGGCGCCGATCAGGCTCAGCTTGCCAATGAACCCCGACAGCGGCGGCATCCCGATGATCAGCAGTGCGCACGCAATGAAGCTCAGGCCGAGGAACGCCATGGTCCACGGAATCACCTGGCCGACCAAGGCTTTTTGGTCATCGTCGAGGTTGATGCCCTTTACCGGCGGCTGCCATTGCTGAGGCCGTGGCAGCAGCTCGTTTTCGTCTTCCAGCGGCACTTCGATGGCGGTACGCGAACGTTCGATCAGTTCCGCCAGCAGGAACAGCGCGCTCAATGCCAGCGTCGAGCTGACCAGATAGAACAGCGCCGCACCGATCAGATTCGGCTGGGCAAAACCTATGGCTGACAGCAGAATCCCCGCCGACACCAGAATGCTCAGGCTGGCCATGCGTTCCAGACGTTGCGCGGCGATTATTGCCACGCCCGCGCAGAGCATGGTCGCCATGCCGCCGTAGATCAGCCAGTCGCCGCCGAAGTAGGCCGAGGCGCCGGCCTGTCCGGAAAACAGCAGCGTCCACAGGCGCAGCAAGGTGTAGATGCCGACCTTGGTCATGATCGCGAACATCGCCGCGACCGGTGCGCTGGCCGAGGAGTAGGCCGGCACCAGCCAGAAGTTCAACGGCCACATCCCGGCCTTGGCCAGGAATGCCACCGCCAGAATCGCCGCGCCGGCGTGCAGCAAACCACGGTCGGCTTCCGGCACCAGTGGAATCTTCATCGCGAGGTCGGCCATGTTCAGCGTGCCGGTGACGCCGTAGATCAGCGCCGCGCCGATCAGGAACAGCGACGAGGCCAGCAGGTTGATCGAAATGTAATGCAGCCCCGACGACACGCGCGCCCGGCCCGAGCCGTGCAGCAGCAACCCGTAGGACGCGGCGAGCAGCACTTCAAAGAACACGAACAGGTTGAACAGGTCCGCCGTCAGGAACGCGCCATACAGGCCCATCAACTGAATCTGGAAAAGTGCGTGGAAGCTCGAACCTGCGCCATCCCAACGCGCCATGGCGAACAGCAGGGCGCTGACGCCGATGATCCCGGTCAGCACCAGCATCAAGGCCGATAGCCGATCGACCACCAGCACGATACCGAACGGCACTTGCCAGTTGCCCGGCAGGTAGACGCCGATGGAGCCGGGCACTCCGGTGGTCTGGGTCCATTGCAGCAGCATCACCGAAATGCCCAGGCCGAGCAGGCTGGAGAACAGGTTGATCTTCGCCTTCAGCGGCCGGTGCTTTTCGCCGAGCATCAGCATGATGGCGGCGGTCAGCAGCGGCAGCAGGATCGGTGCGGCGATCAGGTGAGTCATCGCCGTCATTCCTTGGGCTCCCGGCCGTCCACATGGTCGGTGCCGGTCAGGCCCCGTGAAGCGAGCAGCACCACCAGGAACAGCGCGGTCATGGCGAAGCTGATGACGATGGCTGTCAGCACCAGGGCCTGAGGCAGCGGGTCGGTGTAGTTGAGCAGGTCCTGAGGTACGCCGTCCTTGATGTTCGGCTCCTTGCCGATGAACAGGCTACCCATGCTGAAGATGAACAGGTTGACGCCGTAGGACAGCAGGCACAGGCCCATGACCACCTGGAACGTCCGCGGACGCAGGATCAGCCAGACGCCGGAGGCAGCGAGCACTCCGATGGCGATTGCGATGACTTCTTCCATCAGACGGCTCCTTTGATGGCAGCGGTTTTGTGACCCCGGACCGATTGGTGGGCGAGTGCGGTGAGGATCAACAGCGTCGAACCGACCACCACCGCATACACGCCGATGTCAAAAAACAAGGCGCTGGCGATATGGATGTCACCCAGCACCGGTAAGCTGAAATGCCAGGTGTGTGTGGTGAGGAACGGATAACCCGCCAGCATCGCGCCGAGACCGGTGACCGTAGCGAACAGCAATCCAGTGCCCATCCAGCGCAGCGGTCGCAGGCTCATTTGCGCCTCGACCCACTGGGTGCCGGCGACCATGTATTGCAGGATGAACGCCACCGACATCACCAGACCGGCGACAAACCCGCCGCCCGGCTGGTTGTGCCCGCGCAGGAACAGGTAGAACGACACCACCAGTGCAATCGGCAGCAGCAGGCGCACCAGCACCGCCGGCACCATCATGAAGCCGAGTGCGGTGTCGCTGGCCGAACGCGGGTTGACCAGATCGGTGACCACGTCCGGTGCCAGCAGACGTTGCTGGGCTGGCAGTTGCAGGCTTTCTTTCGGTGGGCGGAAGCGACGCAACAGGGCGAACACGGTCAGCGCCACGGCCACCAATACCGTGATTTCGCCGAGGGTGTCGAAGCCACGGAAGTCCACCAGCATCACGTTGACCACGTTGCTGCCGCCACCTTCAGGCAGGGCGCGGCTGAGGTAGAACGAGGAAATGTCGTTGGGTGTCTGCCGGGTCAGCATCGCGTAGGACAGCAGCGCCATGCCGCCACCGACGGCAATCGACAGAAGCAGGTCGCGCAGACGCCGCACACGGGCTTTGCGCAGGCTGCTCGGCAGTGGCGAAACCTCTTCGATCCGCCGTGGCAGCCAGCGCAGGCCGAGCAGGATCAGCACCGTGGTCACCACTTCGACCACCAGTTGCGTCAGGGCCAGATCCGGCGCCGAGAACCAGACGAAGGTCACGCAGGTCATCAGGCCGCAGACACTGACCATGGTCAGGGCGGCGAGACGGTGATACTTCGCCTGCCACGCGGCGCCGAGGGCGCAGGCGATTGCCAGCAGCCACAGGGTCACGAACACGATCGAGCCAGGGATCTTTGGCCGGTCACCCCAACTCAGGCTGCTGTGCAGCATCGGGATCAGCCCGGCGAGTACTGCTGCCAGCACCATCAAGAACAACTGCGTTTGCAGGCGTTTGGTGCCGATCCGCCGTTCCAGGCGTCGGGCCAGGCGCATCATCGCCACCAGGCTGCGCTCGAACAGGCGCTTGCCGTTGAAGCGGCCCACCAGTGGCGGGAATTTGAAACGGCCACGCTTGAGCTGATTGCGCAGCAGCAGGTAGACCACGATGCCGCCGGACATCGCGATCAGACTCATGATCATCGGTGCATTGAGACCGTGCCAGATCGCCAGGCTGTATTCCGGCAGCACGCCGCCCACCACCGGCAACGCCGCGGCAGCCAGCAACGGGCCGACCACCTGCGCCGGGAAAATCCCCACCAGCAGACAGGTGAATACCAGCAACTCCACGGGCGCACGCATCCAGCGCGGTGGTTCGTGCGGTGTGTGCGGCAGGTCGGTGGCGGTCGGGCCGAAGAACACGTCGACGGTGAAGCGCAGCGAGTACGCGACGCTGAACGTACCGGCGATGGTCGCTACGATTGGCAGTGCGGCCTCAACCCAGGCAGTCGCGTTGATGAACACGGTTTCGGCAAAGAACATTTCCTTCGACAGGAAACCGTTGAGCAATGGCACGCCGGCCATGGACGCACTGGCGACCATCGCCAGGGTGGCGGTGAACGGAATCAGTTTGAACAGGCCATTGAGCTTGCGGATGTCGCGGGTGCCACTTTCGTGGTCGATGATCCCGGCGGCCATGAACAGCGAGGCCTTGAAGGTCGCGTGGTTGAGAATGTGGAACACCGCTGCGACGGCCGCCAGTGGACTGTTCAGGCCCAGCAGCAACGTGATCAGGCCGAGATGGCTGATGGTCGAGTAGGCCAGCAGCCCCTTGAGGTCGTTCTGGAACATCGCGCAGTACGCGCCGAGCAACAGCGTGGCGGCGCCGGCGCCGCTGACGATGTAGAACCATTCTTCACTGCCGGACAGCGACGGCCACAATCGGGCGAGCAGGAAGACCCCGGCCTTGACCATGGTCGCCGAGTGCAGATAGGCCGAAACCGGTGTCGGCGCCGCCATGGCGTGGGGCAGCCAGAAGTGGAAGGGGAACTGGGCGCTTTTGCTGAGGGCGCCGATAAGAATGAGGGGAAGCAGGATGGGGTAGAGGGCATGTGCGCGAATCTGATCGCCGGCGGCCAGGACCTTGTCCAGGTCATAGCTGCCGACCACATGGCCGAGAATCATGACCCCCGCCAGCAGGCACAATCCCCCGGCACCGGTGACCATCAGCGCCATGTAGGCGCCGCGTCGTGCGTCGTGGCGGTGGTGCCAGTAGCCGATCAACAGGAACGAGAAGAGGCTGGTCAGCTCCCAGAAAAACACGATCTGGATCAGGTTGCCGGAGATGACCAATCCAAGCATGGCACCCATGAACGCCAGAAAGAACGCGAAGAAACGCGGCACCGGGTCATCCGGCGACATGTAATAACGGGCATATAAGGAAACGAGGGTGCCGATGCCCAGCACCAGCATCGAGAACAGCCAGGCGAAGCCGTCCATGCGCAGGACGAAGTTCAGGCCCAGGCTGGGCAGCCACGTGAATTCTTCGCGAATCACGCCGCCGTGGGCGATCTGAGGGTACAGCAGCGCGACCGAGACAGTACCGATCAGTGCGACCAGACCTGCCAGCAGGGATTCGGCGTTACGTGCGTTGTGCGGCAGCACGGCTGCCAGACAGCTGCCCACAAAAGGCAGAAGCAGTAGAACTATCAGGGACATAGGCTTCTAATCTGCGGAAGTTTGTGAAGCATCATACGTGCCAGCTCCCGGATCGCCAAACGCGAGGATGTCTCTGAATCCTACAAAGTAGCCGGAAATTGTTTGGTTCACATTGTTTCAGGGAGGGGAATTGCGCGAACCCACGCCGGAGCGTGGGTTGGATCAATGCTCGGTTTCGCGGCTCAGATCTTCTTCGAGGTCAGAAGTGGTTTTGCCCTTGGTCTTCAACTCGCTGACGATCACCGCTGCCACAATCAGCCCCGCACCCACCAATGCAATCGCTGGCAGACGCTCTCCCGCGATACGACCGACGATCCCGGCCCACACCGGTTCACCGGCGTAGATCAAGGTCGCACGGGTCGGCGATACACTTTTCTGCGCCCAGTTCATCGCCACCTGAATCGCTGCGCTCATTGCGCCCAGTCCCAAGGCGGTGCTCAGCAGTATCCACGAGAAATCCGGAATCGCTTCACCGGTCGGCACCACCATCAAAAACGACAGCGCCGAGGTCACCGCCAGTTGCACCACGGTTACCCGGCGCACATCGACCTGTCCGGCAAAGTTGCTGATCAGGATGATCTCGGCCGCTATTGCGATGGCGCTGATGAGTGTGGCGATTTCACCGGGACTGAAATTCAACGAAGCGCCGGACGGCCCCGACAGCAGCATCAACCCGGTAAACGCCAGCATGATCCCGATGCTCGGCATCAAACCCGGACGTCGGCCCAGCACCAGCCATTGCAGCAGTGGCACGAACGGCACGTACAAGGCCGTGATGAACGCCGATTGACTGCTCGGAATGCTCTGCAAACCCACGGTCTGCAAGCCATAACCGAGCATGATCGCCACGCCGATGAAGGCGCCGGCCTTGAGTTCGAAAAAGGTCAGCTCACGCAGGTGCTTCCACGAGAACAACGCGACGATGCTCGCCGCTGCAGCAAAGCGCAGACCGACGAAAAACATCGGGCCGCTGACGGTCATGGCGTGTTGTACCAGCAAAAAGGTGCCACCCCAAAGCATGGTGATCAGCACCAGCACGCACTCGGCTTTGCTGAACCGGGAAAACCGCAGGGGAGTTTGGGGGGAGTTGGCTGACGTCATGACCTTGCGCACTTTTAAGGAGGCGACGCACAATGCGCCAAATGTTGCGCAGTATACTGCCCAACCCCAGCCAGTGAGCAATATAGTGCACAAAGATTCTGTTCAACGGGCTTCGGTCCTGCAACACGTCAGCCAGAACGTGAGACGGCTGCGCCACGCCGCCGACATGAGCCAGGCCACCCTGGCGGAAAAGTCCGGGGTCAGCCGGCGCATGCTGGTGGCCATCGAAGCCGGCGAAAAGAATGTCAGCCTGACCACCCTCGATCGAGTGGCCGAAGCTCTGGGAGTCGCGTTCAGCGATCTGATCCAGGCGCCGGACAATCGCGACCCCGGCCGTATCAACGAACTGGCCTGGGCCGGCAGCATCCCCGGCAGCAAAGCCGTCTTGCTATCCAAGGCCAACGCCACCCGCGCGGTGGAGCAGTGGGAATGGTGCCTGCAACCCGGAGAGGTCTATCCCTCCCAGCCGGACGCCGAAGGCTGGAGCGAGCAGATCTTTGTGTTCGAAGGCTGCCTGACGCTGATGCTTGGCGATCAACCCCAGCACATCGCCGCCGGTGAGTTTTTCATGTTCGCGAGCAACCAGCCGCACACCTATCGCAATGACGGCGAAGTTGCGGCGCGGTTCGTGCGCAATGTGGTGATCTGACTGTCGCGGCGCCCACAGCGGATAGACAGTTTTGCTGAATGCTGCTTGCAGATCGCTTTAGGTTTTTATCTCAAGTAATTGATAGTATTGAAAATATATTTATGAGCGACTTCGGCTGAAGGTTCTGGAACATCCGGGAACCACTTTTCGGCCAGCGCCTGTCGACCCTCGAAAATCTGATCAAGGTCCGGAACAGCGGCCAGCAAGCCAGACTGAACATGAAGCGCGCTGCGAGTCGCAACGGCATGTAAAAAATTGGCGTCCGTCTAGACGCCTTCGCGGCGTCTGAATGACACTGGCCCGAGCATATCCTCAGCTGCGAGAACAGCATGACTCAAACCGATACGACCGCCCTGCGTCACGCCGACATCCTGATTGTCGGCGGCGGCCTCAGTGGCGCGATGCTCGCAGTGCAACTGCTGCGCCTGCCAGGGCGGCGACAGATTCTGGTGATCGAGCCCCGTGCCGAACTGGGCCGGGGCGAAGCGTACAGCGCCACCGAGTTGGGCCACACGCTCAACGGTAACGCCGCGCGGATGAGCGTCGATCCGGACAATGCCGATGACCTGACCCAATGGCTGACCGAGCACATTGCCGGCGGTGGCTGGCCGGAGTCGGATCAGCAACATGTGCCGGTCAGCGAGCTGTTTCCGCCACGGGGGCTGTTCGGCGTGTACGTGCAACAGCGTCTGACCGAAGCGCAGCAGGTGGGCGCGCAACACGGTTCGACAGTCGAGCATGTACGGGCCGAAGTGGTCGATGTTCAGGCCTCCAGCGATTCCGTGCAGCTCACCTTGAGTGACGGCCAGCAACTGCACGGCGCTTTTGCCGTGCTGGCGACCGGGATGTTCCCGGCTGCCCGTACACCGCAAAAGGAGTCCAGCGGCCTCAACGCGGCGGCACTGGATCCGTGGGATGTCGCGGCCATGCGCCAGCTCGATCCGCAATCCACGGTGCTGATCATCGGCTCCGGCCTGACCATGGTCGATGCCGTGGTGTCGCTTGAGCAGGCCGGGCATCGCGGGCCGATCGAGGTGTTTTCCCGGCACGGGCTGCTGCCCCATGTGCGTCGGCAGCCGCCCGCGTGGGCGGATTTCCTCGCCGAAGATCACAGCATCCGCACGCCACGCCAGTTATTGCGTGAGCTGCGTCGTCATTGCCGCGACGCCATCGCACAAGGAATCGACTGGCAGGCGCCACTGGACACCGTGCGTGCGCACATCGGTCGGTTGTGGAGCCAGGCGAGCGATGTGCAGCGCCGGCAATTCGTGCGGCATGTGCGGCCGTGGTGGGAAAGCCATCACCATCGATCACCGCCGCTGAGTGCGGAATTGGTCGAGCGTCTGCACCGCGAAGGGCGGCTGCGCGTTCATGCCGCTTCCTTTAAAGGCCTTGAGCCGGTGTCGGGTGGTGGTGTCGGCATTCGCATCCGTCGTCGGGGCGAGAGTGAAACGCGTGTGGTACAAGGCGCGGCGCTGATCAATTCCAGCGGTATCGAATACGACTGGCGCCGGGTCGACCGGCCCTTGCCGCAGCAATTGCTGGCCCGTGGGCTGGTACAACCAGGGCCCTTGGCATTGGGGATTGCGGCGGCGGTGGACGGTGCGGTGCTGGATGCGCAGGGAAAAGTGTCACAAAGACTGTTCGCGATGGGCCCGCCACTGCGAGGGATGTGGTGGGAAAGTACGGCAGTGACCGATGTGGCGTCGCAGGCCAAGGCCTTGGCAGCGCGGCTGGTGGCTCAATAGTCGTAACCGTACTCGGAGGCGTTCTGCGCAACGTAGAGCGTCTGCTCCAGGCTGCCCGTGGATTCGCTGCCAAGGCCGACAGTGTCAACGTTCAACGTGCCGGATTGGCCGACGCTGTTCATTGCAACGACGTGCCCGTTGCCGTGGGCGTTGGCAATCGCGGAGGTGGCGCCGATCAGCGCGACGATGAACCCGAGGGCGATGAAGTCTTTCATGGGGTGCACCAGAAAGTGGAAAGAAGATGACCGCCACTTTATGACCATGAGCGCCAGAAGAAAAAACACCTTTTCAGATAGTTGTTATCAAAGGCGTTGATGCGTGATCAGCGCGGCAGGGTGTTGCTCAGCCAGCGCTGGCGCATTTTCTCCAGGCGACCGTCGGCGCGCAGCGTATCCAGTGCCTGCTGCCAGCGTGCGACTTGCTTCGGATCAGTCTGGCGGGAGAACGCGATGTAGGTGTCCTGCTTCATCAACGGCATCTGGTACTGCAGGCGCCCCGGCTCCATACCTTGTTCGCGGGCGAGGGAGGCACTGGACAGGGTGTCGGAGACCACGAAGTCGGTCCGCCCAAGACTGAACAGACGCATCATCTGTTCCGGGGTTTCCACGCCATAGAGGTTGTTCAGGTCTTGCTCTTGCAGGTAGCTGTAGACCAGCCATTTGCGCGGCACGGTGATCCGACCCAGGTGATCGGCCTCGCGCAGGCTGCGCACCGGTGGCTGGAGGTTGTCATGGGCGTACAGCGCGGTTTCGACTTCGATCAGCGGTCCGACCCATTGGTAGCTGTCATCGCGTGCATCGGTGCGCAGGACGGTGAACACGCCGGTGTCCGGGGTATCGCTGGCCATGCGCAGGGCGCGCAGCAGCGGTACTTGTTGCAGATGAATGCGATCACCGGTCTGCGCCGCCAGGGCTTGCACCACCTCCACACCGAAACCCACCAACTGATTGCCTTGAAGGAAATGCAGCGGAGGATGGTTGTCGGTGAGCAGTTGCAGATCTGCCGCATTGGCCGTCAGGGCCAGAAAAGACAACAGGCAGGCGGCAAAACGTTTCATGGATCGTCCCTGAACAAATCAATCGCCCAGCTTAGTACGCCCACATGACGGCTGTCGTGGGGAATCAGCGGGGCTTTTGTGTCAGAGAACAGGGCGGTTCGGTAGTGTCGATGCGCCATGAGGGAGTGCGTTCACTCCCTCATGGGCAAACGGCATCGAGTGCTGTCAGGAAACCACGCGATAGCACGGCACATACGCCGCGCCACCCGGCAGTTTCATCCGGTGCTGGGCGACGAAGGCCTTGAGCAGCAGATCGAGCGGCTGCATGATCGCGGCGTCGCCACGGATCTGGTACGGCCCGTGTTCCTCGATCAGGCGAATGCCCTTGTCCTTGACGTTGCCGGCGACGATCCCGGAGAACGCGCGGCGCAGGTTGGCCGCCAATTCATGCGGAGGCTGGTCGCGATGCAGCTTGAGGTTGGCCATGTTTTCGTGGGTCGGGTCGAACGGGCGCTGGAAGCCTTCGTCAATCTTCAGCAGCCAGTTGAAGTGGAACGCGTCGGCACGTTCGCGGCGGAACTGCTTCACGGCCTTGAGGCCCGCGGTCATCTGCCGCGCCACTTCGGCCGGGTCGTCGATGATGATTTCGTAGTGCTTTTTCGCCGCTTCGCCGAGGGTGGCGGTGACGAAGGCGTCGAGTTGCTCCAGGTACGGCGCGGCATGTTTCGGCCCGGTCAGGATCACCGGGAACGGCAGGCCGGCGTTATCCGGGTGCATCAGGATGCCCAGCAGGTACAGGAACTCTTCGGCGGTGCCGGCGCCGCCCGGGAAGATGATGATGCCGTGACCGACGCGCACGAAGGCTTCGAGGCGTTTTTCGATGTCCGGCAGGATCACCAGCTCATTGACGATCGGGTTCGGCGCTTCGGCGGCGATGATGCCCGGCTCGGTCAGGCCCAGATAGCGGCCGCCATGAATCCGTTGCTTGGCGTGGGCGATGGTCGCGCCTTTCATCGGGCCTTTCATCACGCCGGGACCGCAGCCGGTGCAGATGTCGAGGCTTCGCAGGCCGAGTTCGTGGCCGACCTTCTTGGTGTATTTGTATTCTTCGGTGTTGATCGAGTGGCCGCCCCAGCACACGACGATTTTCGGCTCGACGCCCGGGCGCAGGGTGCGTGCGTTGCGCAACAGGTGGAAGACGTAGTCGCTGATGCCCTGGGAGGTGCTGAGGTCGATGCTCAGGGCATCGAGTTCGTTTTCGGTGTAGACGATGTCGCGCAGGGCGCTGAACAGCATTTCCCGGGTGCTGGCGATCATTTCACCGTCGACGAAGGCGTCGGCCGGGGCGTTCAGCAGTTCCAGGCGCACGCCGCGATCCTGTTGATGGATGCGGATTTCGAAGTCTTTGTAGGCTTCCAGGATGGTTTTTGCGTTGTCGACATGGGCGCCGGTATTGAGGATGGCCAGGGCGCACTGGCGGAAGAGGGTGTAGGTGCTGCCGGTTCCGGCCTGGCTCAGTTGCTGAACTTCACGTTGAGAAAGGGTTTCCAGGCTGCCTTTTGGGCTGACCGAGGCATTGATTACGTGTCGTTGGGTCATGCAGTGATCCTTAAAACGATGTCATTGCCGGCATGGCCAATGGCATCCGAATAGTGTGTATCCATGAATGAAGATGGCACGATCTGCGTGGTATCGCCATGTCCCCGTTGGA
Organism: Pseudomonas sp. SDO52101_S400; assembly: GCF_054071635.1. Classification (NCBI taxonomy): domain Bacteria; kingdom Pseudomonadati; phylum Pseudomonadota; class Gammaproteobacteria; order Pseudomonadales; family Pseudomonadaceae; genus Pseudomonas; species Pseudomonas sp. SDO52101_S400. Next base: position 63,226 of record NZ_JBSVWF010000026.1, read on the forward strand.
CGTTGAAAAGATGAAAAGGCGCTCCAGCATAGCTAAATCCGCCTCAGAGGCGATAATGCGCAGCCTCTTTTTAACTCAAGCCATGGAAGCCTGTCGCGATGTTCGAGATTCAACCGATCGATGCCATCACTTATCGCCAGCAGACCCGGCGCAGCACGCTGATCATCGCGGTGCTGTTTCTGGTGTTGGCGATGGCGTTTTCGACTGTGGCGGTGGCGCTGTTCGGCGAGCCGGGCGGGGATAACCTGCGGTTCAATGTCGGCGGGGTGTTCGGCGCATTTCTGTTGACGGCGGCGTTGTTGCGCGGGCGTTTCTGGAACCAGACCTGGATGGCCCCGGCGGTGTACGGCTGGCGGCTCAAACGCAGCCTGATGAGCGTGACCAACGTCATGCATCAAGTGACAGCGGCGGTCGAGAAGGGCGATCCGGTGGCGATGAAGGTGTTGCGCTTCTATCACCTCGGACTGACGCAGATGCATGAACTGGACGGAAACTCCAGCGATCATGCGCAATTGCATCGGGAAGTCGAGGCGCACAAGGCGCGGATGGAGGCGCTTGGTCTGGATGCCGATCAGACGCGCCTCGATCCGGCCTGGCTGGAAGCCTTGAAGTCGCGTTAGAGCGGAATACGTGCGGCGCGGCGCAGTTGCCACTGGCGGATCAGACGCCCGTACACCAGCAGGTTGATCACCAGCACCACGCTGCCCAGTGCCAGCTGAATCTGCGGGGTCAGCCCTGCCGGGTAGATGATCGGCCAGACGTAATGCTCGATGAAACCGCCGGCATACTCGGTTTGCCCGGCAGCGTGACGCATCAGGTTTTCCCAGTAGGTCAGCGGGCAGGTCAGGTGCAACACCTCGACCATTACGCCCCAGGTCGCGGCGGGCAGATGCAGCCAGGCCACACGGTGCCACTTGAGCACCAATAGCCCGCCAAACAGCACGAACAGAATGAACGAAAGGTGAAACAGCACCAGCCCGTCGGCGGCAATTCGATACAGCATGTCGTCTCCCTGACGCAAATGTGAATGGCTGCAATGGTACGCCGGTCGGCGGCTCGCGGCTGGGCGATTTCTTGCAACTGCGCAAGATTGTTCAAGCCTGCAAAGCGCCTTTACTGGCAGAGTCCGGGTCTTGTCTCACGGTTGAAGAGCGTTATGTCTGACTCATTAATGCCGCGCAGTGCCTTTCTTCGCGGAGCCGCGGCGATCATGCCGTTATCCCTGGCGACCGCGCCGTGGGGGCTGCTGGCCGGCTCCATGGCGATCGAAGCCAACCTCACGCCACTGCAAGGGCAAGGCCTGTCGAGCATCGTATTTGCCGGCGCTGCGCAACTGGTGGCAATCGGCATGCTCAAGGGCGGTGCCGGGATCTTTTCGATTCTGCTGACCACGCTGCTGCTGACGTCGCAGCATTTGCTCTACGGCATGAGCATGCGCCATGTGATTTCGCCGTTGCCGGGTCGCTGGCGCATCGGCCTGGGCTTTTTGCTCACCGACGAACTGTTCGCCCTGACCAGCCAGCATGATCGCCAGCAGTTCAATCGCTGGTATGCCCTCGGTGTCGGCCTGACGTTCTACATCGCCTGGAACCTCTTCACCCTGGCCGGCATCGTGCTCGGCAGCAGCATTCCGGGGCTTGAACACCTGGGGCTGGACTTCTCGATTGCCGCCACCTTCATCGCGCTGATCACCCCGGTGGTGCGCAACGTGCCGACCGTGGTTTGCGTGGCGGTGTCGCTGTTCTGTTCGGTGCTGTTCAGCTATTGGCAGTGGGGTTCGGCGCTGGTGCTGTCAGGCTTGGCGGGAATGACCGCAGGGTTTATTTTCAACAAGCTGTATCGGGAGCGCACGTGATGGTCTGGGCAGTGATTTTCGGCATGGGGATTCTGGTGTTCCTCAACCGCTATGTTTTTCTCGAACCGCGCTTGCCGGTGCGTTTGAGCAGTAATGCACGGCAATTTCTGGGTTTCGCCGTACCGGGAATGTTGACCGCGATTTGCGGGCCGATCGTGTTCATGCCGGATAAACAGCTGAATCTGCAGTGGGACAATCCCTATTTGCTGAGTTCGTTAGTGGCGATCGGATTGGTGATTTACACGCGTAATACGTTGCTTAGCATGCTATTGAGCATGGCGTTCTTCTTTTTGTTGCGCTGGTGGTTGTAAGTTGCCTGTCTGAATCTGTTCTACGCTGTAAGGATGACTTATGACAGCGAGGTGAACATGGCAACCGAGCAGAAACGTCCCCAGGAAGATGAAGAACCGAGCGAAGAAGAGATCGAGCGGGAGAAACACAAGGAGCAGACCTGGAAGCATGATGACAGCCGCGAGTTGTCCGATCGCGACCAGGAACGCCCGCTGAAACCCTGAACGCCACAACGAAAAAGCCCCGCGATTGCGGGGCTTTTTCGTTTCGTCAAAGATCGTCCATCTGTGTGAAATCGGGGTGTGCGGCCCGATAACCCAAGGTCTTGTCGATCCAAGCATTGAGCTCGTTGACCATCACCGGCGGGTGGCAGGGATAGCTATCGAGGGTGGTGCGCAGGATGCGGTCGATCTCGGGTACGTCACGCAGGTTTCGAGTCTTTATGTAGTGGGCGATAAAACAGTCGAGTTGAAAGCGTTCTGTCATGGACAGATAAATACACTCCAGGCCGTTGGCCTGTTTGATTGCAAAATCGTCGCGCAACTTAGTTCTCTGCAAGGCTTGTAAGTTTGTAGGGTATTCCCGGTTTCTTGACTCTTTGGTCAACTGGTATGCCAATAGGAAATGCGGCGCGCATGCTATCTGTAGTGTTACTAAATGTATGTATGACGATTGAAATGTCAGACAGGCGGTTGGTTTTAATCAAACGACCGATTCAATGAATGTTTCGAGATTGAAACACTGACTGTAACGAACGGTTCTCACTTACTCCGTGATCTTGATTTGATGTGTGTCTTCCGACTATTTGGCAGACGTGTTACCCGGACGATATTTACTCCACCACTTCTATCAACTCCGCACCCTGATTGCGGGAGTTGCCCACCGCTTTGCCGACTTTGTGCCATTCGAACGTCTCGCTGCCCAACCCTTCGAACAGCAATAGTTGCTCGGCGCGCTCCACGGGCGTGTCGGGGTCAAGCCATTCCCGCGCCCCTTCTGCGGACAACACGATGGGCCGACGATCATGCAGATCGAGCAGGCCGCCTTCGCTGTCGGCGGTGATGATCACGAAACCGTCGTCTTCCCTGGATTGCGCATCGGGTGTCGGGAACTGCCCGATGGCGGCGCAGAAAACCGGTTGGTGATCGACCCGATGGATCAACCAGGGTTGGCGGCTCTTGTCTGGCCCGTCGACCCACTCAAACCAGTTGTCGACCGGCACGATCAAACGATGACGCCAGATCGCACGAAAGAACGGGCCATGCACAACTTTTTCGACCCGCGCATTGATCGGCGCAGCGCGATTAGCAGCCCAGTGCGGGCGCCAGCCCCAGCGCAGGTTATCGGCGTACAAGCGCTGTTCGTGTTGATGAAGAATAGCCAGCGCAGTCGTGGGTGCCGCGTTGTAGTGCGCGAGCGGTGCGTCGCCGACGTGATTGATCAGCGCATCGGGAATGCTCAGCACCGCAACGAAATCGTGGATGCCCCGGTACTGCGAAAGTCTTCCGCACATTGGCCGAACCTCCGGCGAACACTGCCTGAAGGTTCAGCTTAGTTGTGCGGATCAGTCCTTGCTGCCCTGACCGGTGAAGGTGTCACGCCAGGCCAGCCAGCGGCGTTCGAGCGTGGCGAGCAGGCCGTCGCTGAGTTTGCCCAGCAACGCCAAAACGATGATCGCCGCCAGCACGATGTCTGGTCGCGAGGTTTCGCGCCCGTCACTCAACAGGTAGCCCAGGCCCTTGGTCGCCGCGATCAGTTCGGCCGCCACCAGAAACATCCACGCCAGGCTCATGCCGCTGCGCAGCCCGGTGAACAGGCCGGGCAGGGCGGCGGGTAGCAGAATCCGTCGCACCAGTTGCAGCGGACTGAAACCATAGATGTGCCCGACTTCCACCAGTTTGCGGTCTATGTTGCGGATCGCCGCGACCACGTTGATGTACACGGGGAAAAACGCGCCGATGGCAATCAGGACGATTTTCGAGGTCTCGTCGATGCCCAGCCAGAGCAGCAACAGCGGCACCCAGGCCAGGCTCGGGATCGAGCGCAGGGCGGCGAAGGTCGGTTCGAGATAAGCCTCGGCCTCGCGGCTGAGACCGACCCATGCGGCAAACACCAGCGCCAGAATCGCGCCGATGGCAAACCCGATCAGCACGCGGATCAGACTGGCACCGATGTGTTTCCACAAGGCGCCTTCGGCCAGGTCAGTGAGGGTCAGGGCGATCTCGCTCGGCGCGGGCATCTGATAGGACGGCAGCCAGCCGATGCGTACGATGAATTCCAGGGCGATCACCATCAGCAGTGGCAGGGCCAGGCCTTTAAGGCGTCGCCGCCAGATCGGATTCAACGGCGAGGGTTTTCGGCGTGGTGCCGGCACGGCGAGGCGGGCGGGCAGGTCGTTGCTCATGGGCGGTTCTCCGCTCACGACAAATCCGCGACGGGCGCGGATTTGTCGTGAGCCTGATCGGTTACTGGGCGGCGGCGACTTGCTGGAAACCGGTGTCGATCAATTGATCGATCACCTGATCGACATTCACCCCACGGCGCACCAGTTCTTCGGAGACCAGAATCGGCGCGGCGGCTTTCGAGGCGAGCACGTCCCTGGCGGTGAGTTGCGGGCTGCTCAGGTCGGTGCGCGACAGTTGCAGCCTGGCCACATCCAGCGGCAGGCCGGATTCGCTGGCGAGCAGTTGTGCCAGTTCGTCCGGGTTCTTCACCGACCACTCGCGGGCCTGTTCGTAGGCCTTGATCACCGTTTCGATGGTTTGCGGGTGTTCCTTGGCGTATTGCTCGGTGACGCTGACCACGCCGTAGCTGTTGAAGTCGCGATTGCGGTACAGCAGGCGTGAACCGGCTTGCACCTGGCTGGCGGCCATGTGCGGATCGAGGCCGGCCCAGGCGTCGACATCGCCTTTCTCCAGCGCGGTGCGGCCGTCCGGGTGTTGCAGGTGTACCAGTTCCACGTCGTCCTTTTTCAGGCCTGCCTGTTGCAGGCTGCGCAGGGTGAACAGGTACGGGTCGGTGCCTTTGGTGGCGGCGATTTTTTTGCCCTTGAGATCGGCGACGGTCTGATACGGCGAGTCTTTGCGCACCACCAGCGCGGTCCATTCGGCGCGGCTGTAAACGTACACCGATTTGATCGGGCTGCCGTTGGCACGGCTCAGCACCGCAGCGAGGCTGGCCGACGAGGCGAAATCCACGCCGCCGCTGTTGAGGTATTCCAGCGAGCGGTTGCTGCCTTGGCTCAAGACCCAACTGACCTTGCTCTGGGGCAGGGCCTTTTCCAGATAACCCAAGTGCTTGAGCGCCAGGCTGACGGGGGAGTAATAGGCATAGTCCAGATGAACTTCGGCGGGCGGCGTTTCGGCGGCGTGGGCGAGCGGTTGCAGGCTCAGGGCCACCGCGCAGGCCGCGAGCAGCGTTTTGACGCGGGAAAACGGTAAGCGGGATTTCATGGGCACGCTCCGGCAAGGCAACAGATTCTTATGTCCAAAAAGATATTTTTATCGAATGCTTCCTGCATGAATGGAATATTGCAGGCTCTGTGCCATATGCCCTAAGGCCCGTTTTTTGGGGGGGTTGAGAGGGGTTTTGCGTTTTGAACTGTTGCCAGGAAAACACTGTGCCGGGCCACTGTTGCCAGACAAACAGCACTCATCGTCAGTACTGAGCTTATGCGCTAATCGAATTTCAAATCAGTTTTGTAAGAGCGCTATGGTCTATAAAAAATCCCCTTTGCAGGACTCGCCATGAAGCTCTCCCGTTTCCTACGCGCCGCGTTGACCAGCGCATTGTTTGCCACGCCTTTGACCTACGCAGCCGAACCTGTGGTACTGCACGTCGGAGACCAGAATTACTACAACATCCGCGCCTCGGTAGAAGCGTCCGGCGTCTTGAAGGACGCGCCTTACACTGTCGACTGGAAACACTTCCAGGCCGCCGCACCGCTGGCTGAAGCGTTGCAGACCGGCTCGCTGGACCTGGGCTTTCTCGGTGATTCGGGCTTTCTGTTCCTCGCCGCGAAACAGGCGCCGGTGAAACTGATCGGCGTGTCGCGGCAGAACCCGGACACCATTGCTCTGTTGGTGCCCAAGGATTCGCCGGTGAAAACCATCGAGGATCTGAAAGGCAAGAAAGTCGCCTACTGGCCGGGCGCCTGGAGCCAGCAGTTGACCCTGCGAGCGCTGGAGCAGGGTGGCCTGCCGGAGAACTACGTGGAATTCGTCAAGCTGATGCCGATCGATGCGGCGGCCGCGTTGCCTCAGGGCAGCATCGATGCCTTCCCGGTGTGGGAACCGTACATTTCCCAGCAGATCGTGTTCTCCGGTGCGCGACCGATACTGACCGCGAAAAACCTGATGCCGGGCTTGAGCGCCATCGCCGCTTCCGCGCCGTCCATCGACAACAAGCGTGAGGCGATCGCCGATTTTCTCGGGCGCCTGAAACAGGCCCGGGCGTGGGTTGACAGCCACACCGACGAATACGCGGATCTGTGGGCGAAGAAAGCCAATCTCGATCAGGAAGTCTCACGGCACTGGCTGCGCCAGGCGCACATGACGGTCGGCCCGGTGGACCAGCAAGCCGCTGCCGACCTTCAAGGCACCGCGGATTTCCTTTTCAAGGTCAAGGCGCTGCCGGCTCCGCTGACCACAGCGGGTATCATCGACACCTCGTTTCAGCAGGCGCTGGCGCACTGAGTGAGCACCGGAACAAAACCCTGTTATCTTTATCCAACCTCGGCCCATTACGGTGGGCCGCAGGGAGGCAGCAGCGGCGAGGGAGTTTTGCCAATCGACAACGTGACCGCAACGGTCGGGCTCAAGGCAAAACATGAAACTCTGGTTCAAGCTTTTCTGCGCTGCGTCCATCATCACCGGGCTGGCCGGTTGCATTGCCGCTCCCATCGAATTGACCGCGCAAACCCGATCGCGCCTGGATGCGCAGGCGCCGGTGAAGTTTCTGCTGACCTTCGATGACGGCCCTAGCGCTTCGAGTTTCTACAACCCCACAGAAACCGTGCTCGACAGCCTGAAAGACAACACGTTGCAGCCCAATATAAAAGCCGTGTTTTTCGTCCAGACCCGCGCGCCGAGGGCCGGCAACAGCGAGATCGGCCGGCGGATCATGCATCGCGAGCACGATGAAGGGCACATTCTGGGTTTTCATACCGCCACGCACTGGCACACCAATCACCGATCGCTCGATCCGCAAGAGCTCGAAACGTCACTGAGCAACGGCACGGCGGACATCGCAGCGATCACCGGCGCGCCAACGGTACTGTTGCGCCCGCCATTCTGGAATTACGACAAGCGTACGTTCGCGGCCTATCAGTTACATGGCCTGCATGTATTGCTCACCGACCTGAGCGCCAACGACGGCAAGATCTGGGGCTTCAATGGCAGCCCCAGACGCCGCGCCAACATGTTGCGTCAGCTGTCGGAAGTGCGCGAACGGATCGCCCTCGGCGAGTTGCCGACGGTAGACGGGGTGATTCCGGTGGTGGTGACGTTCCATGATCTCAACCGCTACACCGCGCGGCATGCCCGCGAGTATCTGCAGATCCTGCTCGACAGCGCTGCGGCTACCGGTGTGCGCCTGGCCGATAAACCGTTCTACGACGATCACGCCATGCTGGAGAAAGCGGCACTGGCGCGAACAGTTCAGAAAAGCTCGGATCCGGTGCAACTGCCGGGGATCTGGAACTGGATCTGGGGCCGCGACGCCAACTGATCGTTGTCGCGCAAAAGATGTGAAGCGGTTGGCATTTTCGGCGATCGGACGGTCGCGCAAGGTCGAAAAAGCTCATCTATGCTGAATCGATCGACCGATCCATCGCCTGCGAGGCGTCCGCCCATGCTTGCCATTGCCGACATTTGCCGCATCGTCGAATCCGGCTTTTCGCCACTTTACTGTGACTGCACGGAAACGGGGCAGGGGCTGTTGCAGATCAAGGTTTATGAGCCCGGCAGCGGGCGTGTCGATTTGCTGCTCAACGGCGTGTCGCCGGAGCATCTGGTCACCATTCGTGACATCTCCAACTTCATCGGTGAGTTGCGCACTGAAATGAGTGCCGGGCGCCGGGCGTTCGCCGGTTAGCTCAGAGTCGGCGCTGAAAGGCGCGGACGATTTGCAGTGTTGCGTCACTGACGCTCAGGTTCTGCACCGAGTCCAGCGGATGCCAGATGCAATCGACGATTTCGTTCTGTGGCCTTACTTCATCAATATTCAGCACCGACGCTTCGTAGACATGGTGGCGCGTGCTGCCTGCTTCCAAGTCCATCAGATACAGCATGCCATCGGCGAGCAGGCCGGTTTCTTCTTCAAGTTCACGGGTCGCGGCGTCAGTCCTGGTCTCGCCGGGCTCGACCTTGCCGCCCGGCAGGTTCCAGCGGCATCGGGGTTTGCGCACCAGGAGAATGTGTCGATCCTGCTCGCAGATGATGGTTGCACGTACTTTCATTTGTTACCCGATTGCCGGTTGTCATAAATCGGTCATGAAAATGCAATATTCAAGCCGTGCCCTGGTTTAGAGGCGCTGGTGATGTCTGAGTGGTCGAAACGCGCAAAAGTGCCAGACACTTGACGCCGAAGCGGGACGACGTCTGGTCGGCACAAGGCATTGAAGCCGGTGTAAGGTAAAAAAGTGCAGTTGGACTATCGATAGTCGACAGGAGGTGCCTATGAGCATGGCGATACTGAACAGAATGCACATGAACGGCTACGACGTACTCAGCGTGAACAATGGCCCGTGGCGGGTCTGCACGCTGGGTGATCGACTGGCGTCTTTCGCCAGCCGGGAGGAAGCGCTGGCGTATGCCGCTGCACTTCCGGGTTACAAGAGCCGCACGCATGGCCGCAAGACAGGCTGAAGGCCTGCACTGAAAAAGCCCCGGATTGTCCGGGGCTTTTTGTTGTGGGTGTCAGTGGACTTTCGTTCGACTGATGGCACGGGCCTTCACTTCCCTGGCATAGAGTTGCAGGCGTTCTTCATCGCTTTGCAGCACCTCGCAGGACCTGAGCACGGTTTGCGCATCTGCCTCGTTACCGGATTTGCGTAACTGCTCGGCGATGCGCTTGAGATCTACCGCCGACCATCTCAGGTCCGACGCCACGCTTTGCAGGTCACGTTGAAGTTCGTGTTCGTATTCATTGAGCCGCATGATCACCTCCGGAACATTCTCGGTAGAAAATAGTAGCCGCATTTTCCGCAAGCAAGGCAAGTGGTTCTGCTCAGTGAGCTGAACGGGCGCGAACAAGCTGCCGTTGGTCGGAGCGATTGTCTGATGTGGCGCCGCAGAGCCCGGTTTTCGGGGTCAAAGCATTGCGCCACGATGGATGTTCGAACAGTTAAAAGGTAAATTCGCTTTTTTTAAAATGAAGGATTCAATATGCGGATGTTGATCGGGGGCCTGTTGATGGCAGCGTTGGCCGGTTGCTCATTGCCGGCATCACTGGTGCCGGGCGAACCGAACTTCAGCAAGATCAGCGGCAAGGCTCCCAAGGACTATGCCGCATGTGTGTTGCCACTGTGGCAGCAGGATATTCCCAAGACCTCGCAGATTTCGATTTCCAACGGTTACAGGATCAAGGCGCCGAGCATCGTCACCGCTGACGAAATTCTCGATATCGTCAAGTACAAGGACGGCAGCCGTGTGTCGCTGTACCAGGGGCCGCCTTGGGCCAAGTCCGGCTCGCTGCGTAAATCGGTGCGTGATTGCCTCTGAGGGCAGTACCGAAATGAAAAAAGCAGAAACCGTGTGAGCGGTTTCTGCTTTTTTTTGCCTGGCTGACGCCATTGCTCAGTCAGTGATGTCGGTGAGCGGGATGCCCGAGCCGCCGGCCGCTGACCGCGCCATCGCGCTGGCGGCTGCGGATCCGATGATTCCGGTCGTCGCGTAATCGGCGCAGTTCGAAAATCCCGCTCCCGAGCGGGATTTTTTTCGCCTGCCCTTTTTTACCTGCATCAAGGCTATGACTAAAAGTCATTGCCCCATGATTTTTAATGGTTACGGGTGGCCCGATACCCGGTGTTAAAAAATCGCAAACACAGCTCATCAATAACAACCAGAGAGCGTTTGCAGCCATGTCCCGATTCTTCCTTCGCGTCTCCCCATGTCCGTTATTGATCCCGTTGGCCATCCGGCCGGCGTGAGCTGTCGATCCCCCCAAAATCCCTCTGCATCGCAAAGAGTAATGACTGATGAAAGAACTCGACCTGTACATCGGTGAAGGTTTCGAAGGCCCGGGCGTGAACGCCGCGCACATCAATATCCTGATCGGCCCGCGCAACGGCCCGGCGGGGCAGGCATTTGCCAACAGCCTGGCGTCGCCGAGCCAGGGCCATTGCCCGTTCATGGTGATCGCCCAGCCGAACATTCCGGTCAAGCCGATGACCCTGTACGTCAACAAAGCTGCCATAAGCGGCGACCTGCACGGCAACGCAACCTGGGGCGCTTCCCAGGCCGGGATCGCCAAGGCTGTGCTTGAAGCACTGCTCGACGGCACGCTGCCACCGGAAGCCGAAGACGAATGGGCGATCGTCACTGCCAACTGGGTCAACCCGGCCTGCGATGACCTCGATGCGGTCTACCTGAACAACTACAACGCCTGCCGCACCGCGATCCGCGCCGCCCTGACCGGCAAGCCGGAAACCGCGCAGCTCAAAGATGTGGTCAACCACATCAGCAACCCTTTCTACACGCCAAAAGCCTGAGGTCCGCGCCATGCAATACATCCGTTTGGGCAACTCCGGCCTGCAAGTTTCCCGCCTGTGCCTGGGCACCATGAACATGGGCACCCCGGACTGGAAACCGTGGATCTTCAATGAAAAACAAAGCGAGCCGATCGTCGCTCACGCCCTGAACAACGGTGTGAACTTCATCGACCTGGCGGACTTTTATTCCGCCGGTGTCGGCGAAGAAGTGGTGGGGCGCATCGTCAAGCGTCTGGCCCGTCGCGAAGACCTGGTGATCACCACCAAGGTCGGCTACGGCACCCGCAGCGGCATCAACGCCAGCGGTCATTCGCGCAAGCACATCATGGACAGCATCGATGCCTCGCTGAAGCGTCTGGACATGGATTACGTCGACGTGTTCATGCTGCATTACTTTGATGTGAACACCCCGGTCGAAGAAACCATGAGCGCACTGAACGACATCGTGCGTTCCGGCAAGGCGCGCTACATCGGTGTCTCGACCATGCTCACCGGTCATTTGGCGAAGATCCTCATGGCCTGCGAGCGCAACGGTTGGGTCAAGCCGATCAACATGCAGCTGCAACTGAACTGCGCCTACCGCGAAGAAGAGCGCGAGATGATTCCGTTCTGCCGCGATCAGGGCATCGGTGTGTCGGTGTTCAGTCCGCTGGCCCGTGGCCTGTTGACCGGTGACGTGCAATCGACCCGCAACCAGACCGACTTCTTCACCCAGCAGATGTACAGCGACGAAGCCTCGTTCGAGATCGCTCATTCGGTGCAGCGCGTGGCCCGTGCTCGTGGCGTGTCGAATGCGCAGATCGCCCAGGCCTGGGTCGCAAATCATCCGGGCGTGGACTGCATGCTGGTCGGCGCCGACACCACCGCACAGTTCGACAGCGCACTGGCCGCTCTGGAGACCAGGCTCGACGCCGAAGAGCTGCATGAACTGGAACGCAACTACACCCCGTGCGACGTGATCAACGATTACACCGCCGGCAAACGCATCCTGCGCACGGCCCGTCCGGGGCTGGAACGCTTCATGGTGCAGGGGGCGGTGGCATGAGCGAATTGATCCGTCACGGCAACTTCATTGACGGCCAGTGGGGTTCGGGTGGCGCGACTTATTCAGTGCGCAACCCGGCCAATGGCGAGTTGATTGCCGACGTGCAAAAGGCCGGTGCCGAGGAAACCAACCTCGCCATCGAGGCCGCCAATCGTGCCTTGCCGGCCTGGCGCAAGCTCACTGCCAAGGAGCGCAGTCAGCGCCTGAAACGCTGGAGCGATCTGATGCTCGCCAACCAGCAGGAACTGGCGACCTTGCTCAGCCGTGAGCAGGGCAAACCGCTGGCCGAAGCCAAGGGCGAAGTGGTCTACGCCGCCAGTTTTCTCGAATGGTTTGGTGAAGAAGCCAAGCGCGCCTACGGCGATGTGATCCCGAGCCACAAGGCCGATGCGCGGATCATCGTGACCAAGGAAGCCATCGGCGTGGTCGCGGCGATTACCCCGTGGAATTTCCCGCTGGCGATGGTCACCCGCAAGGTCGGCCCGGCGCTGGCGGCGGGTTGCACAATGATCCTCAAACCCTCGGAAGAAACCCCGCTGTCGGCGTTCGCCCTGGCAGTGCTGGCCGAACAGGCCGGGATTCCGGCGGGCGTGTTCAACATTGTCTCCGGCGACGCGGTGGCCATCGGCGGTGCGCTGCAAGCGTCCAGCGTCGTGCGCAAACTGTCGTTCACCGGCTCGACCCGCACCGGCAAACTGCTGATGCGCCAGGCCGCCGACACCCTGAAAAAGGTCTCGCTGGAGCTGGGCGGCAACGCGCCGTTCATTGTCTTCGACGATGCCGACATCGATGCGGCCGTGAAAGGCGCGATGGCCTCGAAATTCCGCAACACCGGGCAGACCTGTGTGTGCGTCAACCGCTTCTTCATTCAGGACGGCGTCTACGAAGCCTTCACCGGCAAACTCGCCGAAGCCGTGGCGGCGATGCGCGTGGGCAGTGCGCTGGACGGGGAGACCGAGCAGGGTCCGCTGATCAACGCCGCTGCGCTGGCCAAAGTCGAAGCTCACGTCAGCGATGCGCTGGAGAAGGGCGCCACGCTGTTGTGCGGCGGTCGTCGTCATGCCTTGGGTGGCACGTTCTACGAGCCGACCATCCTCACCGAAGCCAACAGCGACATGCTGATTGCCCAGGACGAAACCTTCGGCCCGGTGGCCGCGTGCTTCCGCTTCAAGGACGAAGCCGAAGTGCTGGCGCGGGCCAACGACACGCCGTTCGGTCTGTCGGCGTATTTCTACAGCCGCGACATCGGCCGCGTCTGGCGCATGGCCGAAGGGCTGGAAGCCGGGATGGTCGGCATCAACGAAGGGATCATCTCCACGGAGGTGGCGCCGTTCGGTGGCATCAAGGAATCGGGCCTTGGGCGTGAAGGTTCGAAGTACGGTCTGGATGACTATCTGGAGATCAAATACCTGTTGATGGGCGGTCTCTGAACCGTCACTGAGATCTCCATGTGGGAGCGGGCTTGCCCGCGAAAACGGTGGATCAGCTGGAACAAATGTTGACTGATACACCGCCTTCGCGGGCAAGCCCGATCCCACAAACAACCAGTAAGAGCTTTCCGTTTCTCCGTCAATAACAACAATTGGAGACGAACATGTCCGCTCAATCCGTAAAGATCGATGACCTGCCCATCGGGCGTTTTCACATCAAGATCGCCGGCCTGACCTTCGGCGCGCACTTCACCGACGGCTACATCCTTGGCCTGATCGGTATCGCGTTCACCTTGCTCAGTCCGCAGATGCAGCTCGATGCATTCTGGCAGGGCCTGATCGGCGCATCGGCGCTGATCGGTCTGTTTCTCGGCAGTCTGTTTTTCGGCTGGATCTCGGACAAAGTCGGCCGGCAGAAAATCTTTCTGGTCAGTTTCGTGCTGATCACGATTGCTTCGGTGATGCAGTTCTACGTCGAGACTGCCATGAGCCTGTTCCTTTGTCGGGTGCTGATCGGCATCGGCCTGGGTGGGGATTTCAGCGTCGGTCACGCGATGCTCGCCGAGTTCGCACCGAAGAAACATCGCGGTGTGTTGCTGGGTTCGTTCAGTGTGATCTGGACCTTCGGCTACGTCGCGGCGACCTTCGTCGGCACCGCCATGCTCAGCCTTGGTGACGATGCCTGGCGCTGGATGCTGGCGTCGTCGGCGATCCCGGCCGCGTTGATTCTGATCGCCCGAATCGGCACGCCGGAATCGCCGCGCTGGCTGGTCAATCAGGGCCGAGTGGCGGAAGCGCGGGTCATCGTCAAAAAACATCTGGGCGACAACGTCGAACTGGACGAGACCCAATCCACGGAAACCCGTTCGGGCTACGCGGTGCTGTTCAGCCCCGAGTACCGCAAGCGTACAGCGTTCAACTGCCTGTTCTTCGTCTGCATCGTCATGCCGTACTTCGCCATCTACACCTTCCTGCCGTCGATCCTGCAGAAGATGGGCCTGGCTGAAGGTTTCGGCACCGAGCTGATGCTCAACATGCTGCTGATCCTCGGCGCGTTGATCGGTATCTGGTGCACGATCAAATTCACCAGACGGGGCTTCCTGATCAACTCGTTCATCATTCTGGCGGTGGCGTTGTTTCTGCTGGCGGTATTGCCGGGCAGCGCGGCGTGGCTGATGGTGCTGGTGTTCGGCGTGTTCACGCTGGTGCTGTCGGCGGTGAGCAATCTGGTGGGCGTGTTCCCGGCGGAAAGTTTCCCGACGGAAGTACGGGCCAGCGGGATTGGTCTGGCGACGGCTGTCAGTCGTCTGGGTTCGGCGGTCAGTACGTTCCTGTTGCCGGTGAGTGTGGCGGGGATTGGGTTGAGCCCGACCATGGGCATTCTGGCGGCGATTTTGGCGATAGGTGCGCTGCTGTCCTGGGCATGGGCGCCGGAGACCAAGTCGTTGACGTTGAGTCAGGCGTGCAAGGCGCAGAGTCCGGTGGAGGGGGCGGTTGGTTCTGTCGTCAAGGTGGCTTCGCCGATCTGAAGTCGATGGGGGCGGTATTGATGCGTTGTGCCTCAGAGCCACCCCTCACCCTAACCCTCTCCCGGAGGGAGAGGGGACCGATCCGGGGATATTGGAGAGTTACGCCGACGTGAAAGACTTGCGGTGAATCCGTAATCGACTCGGTTCTTCAGGTCGATGTAGGGCGTCAGACAACTCGGTCAGTCCCCTCTCCCTCCGGGTGTATGTACCGGAGACATGGTGGACACATGTTCGGAGACATGGTGGACGGTTTTCAAATCCGTT
>NZ_JBSVWF010000027.1:0-78215 GCF_054071635.1 Pseudomonas sp. SDO52101_S400
AACTCATTATCGACT
This sequence comes from Pseudomonas sp. SDO52101_S400, assembly GCF_054071635.1. Classification (NCBI taxonomy): domain Bacteria; kingdom Pseudomonadati; phylum Pseudomonadota; class Gammaproteobacteria; order Pseudomonadales; family Pseudomonadaceae; genus Pseudomonas; species Pseudomonas sp. SDO52101_S400. Next base: position 16 of record NZ_JBSVWF010000027.1, read on the forward strand.
GATCCGACGCCTTCGCGAGCAAGCCCGCTCCCACATGGGGTTTTGCGTTTATCCAGCGAATTAGCGGTTAAGCAGCTCCAGACGCTCGCGCACCGCCGCTTCGATCCCGGCCTCGTCCAGCCCGCACTCGGCCAGCATCTGCGCCGGTTTGGCGTGCTCGACGTAGACGTCCGGCAAGCCCAGGTGCAGCACCGACTTGAGGATGTTCTCGCGGGCGAGGAATTCGCTGACCGCGCCACCGGCGCCGCCCATGACCGCGTTCTCTTCGATGGTCACCAGCAGGTCGTGGCTGTTGGCAATCTCGCGAACCAGCGCTTCGTCCATCGGTTTGACGAAACGCATGTCGACCACGGTGGCGTCCAGGGTTTCGGCAACTTTCAGGGCTTCGGCCATTTGCACGCCGAACACCAGAAGGGCGACCTTGCTGCCCTGACGACGCACCACACCCTTGCCGATCTCGATCGGCTCGAGGTCTTTCTCGATGGTTGCGTTCGGACCGGTGCCGCGCGGGTAACGCACCGCCGCCGGGCCGTTGTACAGGTGGCCGGTGGTGAGCATCTTGCGCAGTTCGTTTTCGTCGCTCGGGGTCATGATGACCATGCCCGGGATGCAGCGCAGGAACGACAGATCGAAACTGCCGGCGTGTGTCGGGCCGTCTTCGCCCACCAGACCGGCGCGGTCGATGGCGAACAGCACGTCGAGGTTCTGCACCGCAACGTCATGCACCAACTGGTCGTAACCGCGTTGCAGGAACGTCGAATAGATCGCTACCACCGGTTTCGCGCCTTCGCAGGCCATGCCGGCGGCGAGGGTCACGGCATGTTGCTCGGCAATTGCCACGTCGAAGTAGCGCAGCGGGAAGCGCTCGCTGAACGCCACCAGGTCCGAACCTTCCTTCATCGCCGGGGTAATGCCCACCAGGCGCGGGTCGGCAGCGGCCATGTCGCACAGCCACTCACCGAACACGCCGGAATACTTCGGCCCGCCGGCCTTCTTCGGCGCAGCGGCCGGGGCGTCCAGTGGTTCGAGTTTGGTGATGGCGTGGTAACCGATCGGGTCGACTTCCGCCGGGGCGAAGCCTTTGCCTTTCTTGGTGACGATGTGCAGGAACTGCGGGCCTTTCAGATCGCGCATGTTGCGCAGGGTGGCGATCAGGGTCGGCAGGTCGTGGCCGTCGATCGGGCCGATGTAGTTCCAGCCCAGTTCTTCGAACAGGGTGCCGGGAACCAGCATGCCTTTGGCGTATTCTTCGGTGCGACGGGCGATTTCCCAGGCGCCGGGCAGGCGCGACAGGACTTTCTTGCTGCCTTCACGCATGCTCGCGTAAGTGCGGCTGGAAAGGATCTTCGCCAGATAGTTCGACAGACCGCCGACGTTGCGCGAGATCGACATGTCGTTGTCGTTGAGGATCACCAGCATGTTGGCGTTCACTTCCGGCGCGTGGTTCAGCGCCTCGAAGGCCATGCCGGCGGTCAGCGCGCCGTCACCGATCACGGCGATCGCCTTGCGATCACTGTTCTGCAGGCGGGCGGCGATGGCCATGCCCAGCGCTGCGCTGATCGAGGTGCTGGAGTGGCCGACGCCAAAGGTGTCGTACTCGCTCTCGGAGCGGCGCGGGAAGGCAGCGATGCCGTCCTTCTGGCGCAGGGTTTCCATGCGCTCGCGGCGACCGGTGAGGATCTTGTGCGGATAGGCCTGATGACCGACGTCCCACACCAGCCGGTCGTCCGGGGTGTCGAAGACGTAGTGCAACGCGATGGTCAGCTCGATGACGCCCAGGCCGGCACCGAAATGCCCACCGGTCTGGCCGACCGTGTAGAGCAATTCCAGGCGCAACTCATCAGCCAGGGTTTCCAGCTCGGCTTCGCCTAACCGGCGCAGGCCGTCCGGCGTGTTCGCGCGGTCGAGCAGGGGCGTGGTCGGGCGCTTGCGGGGAATCTCATGGAACGTCGTGGGCATCAGGCGAATCGTTATAGGTATAAAAGATGCGGCAGTTTACCTGATGCATCGTCCCCTGCCCACGCGTTGGTCTTTTTTGGCTGATTAGCCTTCAGTTGCGCCGGTCGACGATATACCGGGCCAGATCACGCAATGGCTCGGCGGCCGCGTCAAACGGTCGCAGGGCGTGCAGGGCCTGATCGCGCAGTTCCAGGGCATAGGCCTTGGCGGCGTCGAGGCCGAGCAGGGCCGGGTAAGTCGGCTTGTCGCGGGCAATGTCCGCGCCCTGGCGTTTGCCGAGGGTTTCGGTATCGCTTTCGACGTCGAGGATGTCGTCCTGCACCTGGAACGCCAGGCCGATGGCCTGTGCATAACTTTGCAGGGCCTTGAGCTCATCCTTCTCGGCGCGGCCGCTGGCCAGGGCGCCGAGCTTGACGCTGACTTCGATCAGCGCGCCGGTCTTGTGCCGGTGCATCTGTTCGAGGGCTTTTTGATCGAGCTTCAGGCCGACCGAACCAAGGTCTATGGCCTGACCGCCGACCATACCCGCCGGGCCGGCCGCGTGCGCCAGCGCCGTGACCTGTTGCAGGCGGATATCCGCGCTCAGGTCGCTCAGGCGCGGGTCGAGCAGGGCGCTGAACGCCAGGCTCTGTAGGCCGTCACCGGCGAGAATCGCGCAGGCTTCATCGAATTTCTTGTGGGTGGTCGGCTGGCCGCGACGCAGATCGTCATCGTCCATCGCCGGCAAATCGTCGTGCACCAGCGAATACGCGTGGATCAACTCCACCGCGCAAGCCGCGCCGTTGGCCTGCTCGGCCTTGCCGCCGAGGGCTTCGCACGCGGCGTAGGCCAGCAGCGGGCGCACGCGTTTGCCGCCATTCATCACGCTGTAGCGCATCGCTTCGTAAAGCCGCGCCAGCTCTGGCAGTGGTGCGTTGAACAAGGTTTCCAGTGCCGCATTGACCCGCGCCTGGCTGGTCGCCGAATACGCCGCGATCATTCTGGCTGATCCGCGTCGAAGGGTTCCTCGGCCAGCTCGCCATCGCGCTCCAGCAACACCTGGACCTTCTGCTCGGCCTGGGCCAGCGCTGCCTGGCAGTCACGGGTCAAGCCGATGCCCTGTTCGAAAGCGGTCAGCGAGTCTTCCAGCGACAATTCACCGTTCTCCAGACGCTCGACCAGCGTTTGCAGGTCGGCGAGGGACTGTTCGAAATCCAGTGCAGCTTTTTTGCGGGCCATGGCGGCTAATTCCGGTTGACGTTAAACCGGCGCGACACTAGCAGATAGGGGGTTTATGGGCAAATGAGCGGGCCGACGGAGAATGGTGTCAGTCAGTCGATTCGACCGGATAACGGATCTGATAACGAGTGCTCCGCCCGCCGCCCGGAAGACGTTGCAGGCAGTCTTTTTCCAGCAGCTCCGCCAGATGTCGGGTCGCCGTGGCTTTGGAGACCTTGGCCACACTCTGGTATTGCGCCGCACTGATACCGTGTTCGAAACCGCGTTCACCACCGTCGAGCAAGCGGTTGAGCACTTTAATCTGCTCCACCGACAGCCCGGACTCGCGGTGTGCCTGCCAGAAGCGCGACTTGCCCAACACACTTTCAATCCGTGCGATGGCCTGCTGCAGGCTGCGCAGCAGGGTTTGCAGGAACCATGTGAGCCAGTCAGTGATGTCCAACGTGGCTTTCTGGCTCGATTCCAGAATTCGGTAGTAGCCCGCGCGGTCATCGAGAATGCAGGCGGACATCGCGTAAAAACGAATCGCCTGCGCTTCGCCCTGAGCCAGTGCCAGATCGGTGAGGGTGCGAGTCAGGCGTCCGTTGCCGTCATCGAACGGGTGCAAGGTGACGAACCAGAAATGTGCGATACCGGCTCGCAGTAAAGGATCGAGGCCTGCCTGATGCTGACTGGCGTCGAACCACTTGAGAAAGCTGTCGAGTTGTCGCTCAAGGCCTTGTCGCGGTGGCGCCTCGAAGTGCACGATCGGACGGTCGATTCGTCCGGAAACCACCTGCATCGGCTCATCGCCGCGTAATGCGCCGACATTGATTGCTCGCGAAAGGAAACCACTCTCCTGTTCTGGAAACAGCCATGAATGCCATTCCAGCAATCGTTCCAGCGTCAGCGGTTCGGCAAAACGTTGAGTGGCATCGAGCATCAGTTGCGCCAGCCCCTCGCTGCGCTTGCTGACGTTGTCGCCATCCGGTGATTCCAGCCCCAGACGTCGTGCCAATGAAGAACGCACGGATTCAACATTCAACTGCTCCCCCTCGATGGCCGAGGAGGTCACGATGTTCTGCAGCAACGCGTCCAGCTCAGTCTGAGCGCTCAGTGAATTGCCCACTGATCCCGCCATGCCCATCAATTGTCCCTGCGCCTGAACGCATTCGCGCAACAGCGCAGTGAGACGCTCTGCCTGCCAATTGAAGTCGGGCCAATCGGGTTGCTGCCAGATCCAGTGAGTTGCCATGAAATGCTGTTCCTGAGTGCGTGAGCCGAATAGAAATGCTATTCGGCTCATTTTGTGAGCCGAATATGACGCCTATTCGGCTCATCGTCCACCCGGGTGCGTGATTCCCACCGCATTTCAAGATGTATCCGATTGTTAAAAAACTGCCGAATCGCTAACCTTCGCGCCTTCTACGACCCGACAGTCACGGGTCTTTCAGACGAAACGCAGTTTTCACCGCTGTGAAGTACCGAGGATCGGGTGCAAGGTTTCGTTCAGGCATGGCAGGAGGCATCACATGCGTTCATTTCTTTTGCTGCTGGTCGGGTTGGCCTGCGCCCCCGCTCTATGGGCGGCGCCGAGCGCTGATCTGTCAGAACCGGTGGGTGGCTGGCGCTATAACGGTTTGCTCGACCGCAGTGAAAACCCGCAAGTCGCCTATCCCACGCCGCCGATCGATCGTGGCATCCAGCGCAATCGCACGATGATCCAGGGCCAGCTCAAGGCCATCGGCAACCAGCGCGGGCCGCACACTCTGGCGGTCAACGGTAATCCGCTGAATCTGTACACCGACGACGATGGGCGTTTTGCTCGGCCTTATGCGTTCGGCGCTGGCTCCAACAGCGTCGAAGTGCGCAGTGCCGAAGGGCAGTCGCTCAAGCGCGTGCAGTTCTACGAAGCCAACAACCTGCGCACCCCGGCGCGGATTCGTGTGGTGCTCGGCTGGGACGATCCCAAGGCCGAGCTCGACCTGCACATCATTACGCCTGACGGCCAGCATGCGTTTTTCGCCCGCACCGCGTTGACCAATGGCGGCGGTCTGGACCCGGACGGCGTCGATGGCCCCGGCCCGGAAATGTTCACCATGACCGCGCCGCTGCATGGCACCTATCTGGTTTACGTCAACTATTGGGGCAACTTCGGTGACGGCGGCTATAACTTCGAGGAGGCCAGCAACCAGAACGAGGTCATCACCTCGCAGATCACGCTGGTGCTCAACGAAAACACCGTCGACGAAAAACGCGAAACGTTCATCGTGCCCCTGCGGGCCATCGGTGATCTGCTGCTGGTCAAGACTTTCAACTATTAAGCATCCCGCACCACGGATGAACTGCCGAGCTTTGGGAACATGAGCGAGAAGATGAGCGAAAACACTGAGACCCCGGTTACCGACGCGCCAGCCGCCAAACCTTCCCGGCGCTGGCCGTTGCTGGTGGCCGGGCTGTGCCTGGTGGCCGGCGTGGCGGGCGGGCTCGGCTGGCTGATGCACAAGCCCAAGTTGCCGGCGGCGGCACTGGCCAGCGACAAACTCGGCCTGAGTCGCCCGGATGCGCTGCTGGAAACCCGCTCTCTGAGCCAGTTGCCCAAGGATCTGCTGACGGTGCCGTTCCTCAAGGCCACGCTCACCGAGGATTTCGTCTTCTATTATGAAACCCACGCCGACCGCCTCGGGCTGATCGGCAGCCTGCGACGGATCATCTACGAGCATGACCTGAAGCTGCAGGACAGCCTGATCGAGCAACTCTTCGACCAACCGGCAGACGTAGCGCTGTGGCGTGGTGCCGATGGTCGCTTGAAGGATTTCCTGCTGGTGATGGATCGCGGCGGTTTGGCCAAACTGCTGGAGCCCCTGGCGAAAGTCGCGCTGGATGATTCGCAACTGAGCGTCTTCAGCACCCTGAAAGTCGGCGGCGACGAAGTGCCGCTGTATCAGTTGACCTACAACGCCAGCAAATCCCTGTTGTTCGCCTCCCGTGGCGACAAACTGGTGGTGCTGTCCAACCCGACCAAATTCTACGATCCGGAAAGCGGCGCTTCCGAAGAGTCCGGCCATGTTTCGCCGCAGGCTTTGGCGGCGCTGCTCAATGGCGAAAAACTGTTCCCCGAGGCGTTCGGGCTACCAGCCAAGACGCCTGAAACCAAGCAGCGTCTGTCGGTCAATTCCAGCGTCCTGGCCATGGGTTACCAGCGCTTCATCCCGAACTTCGCCGGGCTGCGTTTCGACATGGACGACAAGGGCTGGCACAGCTTTCTCGCCATGGATGAGCTGGACAACCAGCCGGACTTCGATTTCAAACCGGTCTGGCAAGCCATGCCGCTGGGTGCCAGTGCCTGCGTGACCTTGCCAGTGGCTGCCGAACCGCAGAAACCGTTGCTGGTTAAACTCGGCGCCGAAGAAGCAGTAGCGCAGACACTTACCGAACACGTGGCCGGCGCGGCGGGTCTGTGCTGGTACGCCGATTCGCGGCTGTACACGCCGTTGCTGGTGGCCAGTCTGAAGGATGAGGACAGCGGCAAACTCGACGGTGATATCGGCACGTTGTTCGATTCGATGGTTGGCGCCTACGAAAGCAAGGTCGATGAACACGCCTTTCCGGTGGTCGAGAAGCAGGAAGGCCAGAGCCATCTCTGGCAGCGTCAGGTCAGTTCCAACTTCGGCCCGTACGCGGCCAAGGATGCCGAGAACCCGGACGCGATCACCGGCCGTGCCTTCATGAAAGTCAGCCTGGCGCGCCACGGTTCGACGCTGCTGTTTTCCCTCGACGACAAATTGGTCGACAAGGCCCTCGGCACCCTCGACAAGCGCTTCCCGCCGATGGCCGATGTGCTGCCGAAAGACGTGCTGATGCCGATCTACTTCGGCCCGGACTCGATGGCGCAACTGATGCAACAGGAAACACTCGACAGCCTGCCCCAGGACATGGAGCCGGTGTTCTACAACGCCGCGCAAACCTACCTGATCCCGAAACTGCGCACCCTCGGCGGTTACGGCAAATATGCCCTGACCTTGCCGGCAGGCAGCGAACCCGACGGTCATTGGCAATGGCTGCCGCTGGAGTGGAAAGCGCTGTGACGGCACTGATCCGCAGCCTCGGCCTGCTGGCGCTGCTACTCAGCGCCGGCGCCCGAGCCGTCGAGGCTCCCGCCCTCGATCCGCAGCAATCCCAGATCTTTCGTGCCTGGTTCGTGCGCATCGCTCAGGAACAGTTGAGCAAAGGCCCGAGCCCGCGCTGGTATCAGCAGGACTGCGCCGGGCTGGTGCGGTTTGCCGCCAATGAAGCGCTGAAAGTCCATGACGACAAATGGCTGCGCAGCAACGGCGTGTCCAATCGCTATCTGCCGCCGGAGTTGTCGTTGAGTGACGACCAGCGCAAGTTCGCCCAGCAATGGCAACAGGGCGGCGGCAAGGTCGGGCCCTACGTCAACGCGATCAAACTGATTCAGTTCAACAGCCATCTGATCGGCCGCGACGTGTCTCAGGCTCGGCCCGGCGATCTGATGTTTTTCGATCAGGGCGACGACCAGCACCTGATGATCTGGATGGGCCGCTACATCGCCTATCACACCGGCACGACCACCCCTACTGACAACGGCATGCGTTCGGCAAGCCTGCAGCAACTCATGACATGGAAGGACACCCGATGGATACCCGACGCAGCCAACCCCAACTTCATCGGCGTCTATCGACTGAACTTTCTCTCCCAATGACCGGTGCCCGCATGCTGCGTTTACTGCCTTTTCTGTTGCTGTTAGCCCTGCCGTTTTCGGCAGTGAATGCCGAAGACACCGTGGAGCCGAGCGGTTACACGCCGGTCTCCGGTGAAAGCTTCTTCCTGCTGGCCGACAGCAGTTTCGCCAGCGACGAGCAGGCGGTTGTGCGCCTCGAAGCGCCGGGTCGTGACTACCGCCGTTTCCGCATGGAACCGTACGGCGGCGCCGACATCCGTGTGTACAAGATCGACAAGCCGCTGGACTTCCTCAAGCGCCAGAAGAACCTGCACCGCGTGGTCAGCGACGGCCAGTTCAAGGGCGAAGGCCTGTCGAACACCCTCGCGTACCTGTGGGACAACTGGTACCGCAAATCCCGTCGGGTGATGCAGCGTGCGTTCTCCTACGAGTCGCGTCAGCAAGTCACCGAAGAGGTGCCGGAGCTGAAGATGGGCAACGCCATCGCTGCGCCGACGCCTTACGACGCGCAACCGCAGTTCGCCTTGATTCCGGGTCTGCCGGTGGTCAGCCAGTTCCGTTATCCGCTGTGGCAGGCCAAGCCGATCCAGCCGCCGGAAGGCGTGAATCTGGCCGGTTCTTCCAGCGAGTTCGTCAGCGTCGCGCCGGGCAACGTCTACATCCCGCTGGGCAACCTGAAACCGGGCCTGTACCTGGTCGAAGCGCTGATCGGCAAGTACCGCGCGACCACCATGGTGTTCGTTTCCAACACCGTCGCGGTGAGCAAGATTGCCGGTGATGAATTGCTGGTGTGGGCCGCGCGCAAACACGAAGGCAGCTCGGTACCGAAGGTCAATGTGCTGTGGACCGACGGCCTCGGCGTGATGAGCAGCGGCGCCACCGACACCGATGGTTTGCTGCGCCTGAAACACGTCAGCCCGGAGCGTTCATTCGTGATTGGCGAGGACGAAGAGGGCGGTGTATTCGTCTCGGAAAACTTCTATTACGACAGCGAAATCTACGACACCAAACTCTACGCTTTCACCGACCGGCCGCTGTATCGCCCGGGTGATTGGGTGTCGCTGAAGATCGTCGGCCGCGAGTTCAAGAACGCGCGGGATTCGGTGTTGCCGGGCGCGGCGGACGTCAATGTCAGCGTGCTCGATGCCACCGGCACCGAGTTGCAGCGCCTTGATCTGAAACTCGATTCGAAGGCCGGCACCCAGGGCCGTTTCCAGTTGCCGGACAACGCGGTGGCCGGTGGTTATGAGCTGCGTTTCAACTACAAGGATCAGGCCTACAGCAGCGCGTTCCGTGTGGCGGAGTACATCAAGCCGCACTTCGAAATCTCGCTGAACCTGGCCAAGCAGGATTACCGCACGGGCGAGCCGGTGAAGGGCAGCCTGGTGCTGCTGTACCCGGACGGCAAACCGGTGGCCAACGCCAAACTGACCCTGAGTCTGCGCGCCCAGCAACTGTCGATGGTCGACAACGAGCTGCAATACCTCGGGCAATTCCCGGTGGAGCTGACCAGCACCGAACTGACCACCGACAGCAAGGGCAACGCGACCCTCGACCTGCCAGCCGCTGACAAACCGAGCCGCTACATGCTCACCGTGTTTGCCAGCGACGGCGCGGCGTATCGGGTCAAAACCACCAAGGAAATCCTCATCGACCGGGGCGCCGCCAGTTTCCGTCTGACTGCGCCGCAGCGTTTCAGCGCGGTCGGTGACAAGGTCGCGTTCAGCTACGCCAACGAGGGTGGCAGCGTGCAGGCTCAGGCCGTTGTGCCGAGCAGCTACAGCTGGGTGCGTCTGGAAGACCAGACCACCGGCGAAGGCAAACTGGCGGCGAAAGACAAAGGCTTCAGCGTGACGTTTGATCGTCCGGGGACCTACAACCTGTCGCTGAAAGATCAGTTCGGCCGGGTGCTCGGTGGCACCGGTCATTCGGTTACCGGCGACGGCGTAAAGGCAGTGCCGGGCACCGTGGAAATCGTCCTCGACAAACCCGAGTACAAGGCCGGCGACGAAGCGCTGGCGCTGATCACGTTTCCGGAGCCGGTCAGCGATGCCCTGCTGTCGCTGGAACGTGACAAGGTCGAAGCCACCGCGCTGCTGGCCAAGGGCGGCGACTGGCTGAAACTGGAAAAACTCAGCGAAACCCAATACCGCGCACGCATCCCGGTGAAGGACAACTTCGCGCCGAACCTGACGTTCTCCGTGCTCTACACCAAGGGCGGTCAGTACAGCTTCCAGAACGCCGGGATCAAGGTTGTGGCGCCGCAGATCGACGTGGCGATCAAGACTGACAAAGAGACTTATCAACCGGGTGATACCGTGACGGTCGACCTGACCACGCAGTTCGCCGGCAAGGCAGTGCCGGCGCACCTGACGGTCAGCGTCGTGGATGAAATGGTCTACGCGCTGCAACCGGAAGTCGCGCCGACCATCGACCAGTTCTTCTATCACCCGCGCCGCAACAACGTGCGTACCAGCGCCAGCCTGTCGTTCATCAGCTACGACGTGGCGTTGCCGGGCAGCCCCGGCGCGCCGGGCAAGGCCAACCGCAGCGAACGTGGTGTGAAAGTGCTGGAGCGGCCGCGCCGCGAAGACGTCGACACCGCTGCGTGGCAACCCGAATTGCTGACCGACGCCGACGGCAAAACCCGTTTCACCTTCAAGATGCCGGACTCGCTGACCCGCTGGCGCATCACTGCGCGGGCGATTGCCGATGACGGTCAGGTCGGGCAGAAGAAGCAGTTCGTCCGCTCGGAAAAACCGCTGTACCTGAAGTGGAGCGGGCCGAGCAAATTCCGCAAGGGCGATCAGCCGCAACTCGGCGTGTTCGCCTTCAGCCAGGCCGAGAAACCGGTCAAGGCTGAACTGGTGACGCACTACGCCGGCGCCGAACAGCGCCTGCCGGTGACGCTCAACAACGGCATCAACTACCTGCCGCTGCCGGCCTTCGCATTGGCAACCGGCGAATGGACAGCGGAACTGGTGCAGGACGGCAAAACCGCCGACGCCCTCGCTGTGCGCCTGACCGCAACCGGTGAAGGCTGGCAAGTGACGCAGACTCAGAGCCTCGACGTGGCCAGCGGCGACACGCCGTTGACTCTGCCGGCGGATGCCACCGACATTCGCCTGCGTCTGGATGACAGCCCGCAAGCGCTGTTCCGTTCGGCTCTCGACGATCTGTTGAGCTATCCGTATGGCGGCGTCGAGCAGACCGCCAGCCGCTTGCTGCCGCTGAGCATCGCTTATCCGTCGCTGGCGTCGAGCCCGCAGATCCGCGACCGCTTGCGCCTGATCATGCAGAACAGCCGTCTGCGTCTGGTGCAAATGGCCGGGCCGTCGGCGAGCTTCACCTGGTGGGGCTTCGATGGCGAGCCGGATGCGTTCCTCACCGCTTACGCTTACTACGCTGACTGGAACGCCAGCCAGGTGCTGGAGCTGACCCTGCCGCCGGAACACTGGCAGCGGGTTCTGGAGGTCTACGCCAAGCAGGCGCCGAACACGCCATTGCTGCAACGGGCGCTGATCCTGTCGTTCGCCAAACAGATGCATCTGCCGGTCAACACGCTGCTCAGCGGTTTGATGGACGATCTGGCCAAGGCCGGGGAAGGCAATGCAGCGAACCTGATGGACGACGGAGAAGACAGCCTGGTGATGAGCGATCCGGATTCGGCGCTCGGTCTGGCGGCGGCGCGGGTCCTGACCGCATCGCTGGCCACGCAATCGAAAGTCGCTTTGCCGGATGCTTTCAATCGTCAGCTGAGTGCTGCGCAACAACGCTTGTCCGTCAGCTCGCAGCCGTTTGCGGAAGCGCTGAACCTGTCGCTGCAACCGTTCGAGCAGGCCCGTGCGACAGCGCTGCTGCAACGCCTGTTGCCGCAGCAATCGACCCTTGAACGTGCGCTGGCGCTGACCTGGCTGCAACGCAGCATCGCTCAGGCGTCGCCGACCATTGCGCTGGCACCGGGCGAAGGCTGGAAGAAAAACTACGGCGCGACCGGCGAGATGTACTGGACGTGGCAAGGTTCTGCGCCGGTGCCGAGCGTGCTGTCGGTGTCGGGCGCTCAGGAACGTCCGTTGCGTGCGGCGCTGAGCTTCCAGACTCAACAACCGGCGGTCGATCCGATGGCCGTGACTATCACTCGTCGTCTGTCGCGTCTGGTGCCGGGTGATGAAGCGTTCACCTTCAAACTGGAGCCGGTCGGCACTAAACCACTGTCCAGCGACAGCCTGTACCTGGACGAAGTGATCCTCACCAGCAAGGCACCGAAACCGCTGCGCTACGGCATGCTCGAAGTGCCGCTGCCGCCGGGCGCCGATGTCGAGCGCACCACGTGGGGCATCAAGTTGCAGGGCAAGGACGGCACCGAGCCGACCGCGCTGGAGAAGGCACGTTTCGAACCGGGCCAACTGGCCTATGCGGTGCCAGTGGATGCGCTGAGCGGCGAATTGCGTCTGCGCCATTTGGTGCGCTTCTCGCAGAAGGGCCAGTTCAACCTGCCACCGGTGCGCTTCACTCAGGTCTATGCGCCGCAGCATCAAGCCCAGGAGGCGAAAGCCGCCCTCGGTCAGGTCACGGTCAACTGACATGATCCGGCCGCTGGTGTGGCTGTTGATATGTGTGATTCCTGCGCTGGCGACAGCGCAGGATGAACCTTTGCGCGTGGCGTACAGGGGCGAGTTGTTGTCGTTGAACACCACGCAACTGACCGCTCGCGAACCGCTGCCTTCGTCTCTGGATACGCCGCTGGGCAGTCTGTGGAAGGTGTTCGTTTACGCGTGGCTGGTGGATACCGGCGCGCAAGAGCCGGCGTATGAATGTCGTGGGCAGTCGAAGGACGAAGTCTATTGCTGCACGGCGGGTGGGAAGGTCGAGCGTGATCAGGCGCTGGTGAAATCCTGCGGGCTGTATTTCGAGCCGGCGCGGTTGGGGATTCCTTCTGCCGATTGGCGGGCGTATTGGCAGGCACGGAAGGCCCCTTCATGGTTGCTGGAGCTGTCTTCGGTACAGCCGGCTACTCGGGTTTCTGTCACGGAACTGTTGGGCGTCCTGGCATTGCTGCCGGCTCAGGATCAGATGCGCCGCGTCTTGCTCGACGTGGTGCTGAGCGCCGCGGACGGCAATGTCGTCGGTGAACTCGGTGGGCGCTTGCGGGTAAAAACCTGGAGCTGGCTCGGCGATCAGGACCCTCAGTCACGCCAGGGCGGATTCGCCGGCTGGACGGCGGATGGCTCGCCGATCTGGGCCGGTGGCCGGGGTACCAGTCAGATGGTTCTGCGGCATTACGGTTCGGCGCTGGCGACGGTGCTGCCGGCTTCCTGGCCGGCGGACGCGGGGCGATGTGTCGAGGTTGGTCTGTTCTCGCGTTATCCACTCACCCGGGTTTTGGCCGGTGATCGGGTGGTGAGTTCCGGCCCATTGCAGGGCGATTACCGCGTCGAATTCGCCAACGGCAATGGGCTGGATATCCACAGCGATGGCGAACTGTTTCTGCTCAACGACAAACTGGTGGCGCGGCTGGATCGTGAAGAGTACGTCGCTCGTGTCCTCGAACGTGAAGCCAAACCCGAACCGGCCGAAGCGGCCAAAGCCTTGGCCGTGGCAATCCGCACATATCTGCTGCAAAACGCCACGCGCAACGGCGATTGCCTGAGCATCGACGACAGCAGCAACCGCCAGCGTGTCGCCCCGCGTCCGGCTTCCGCCGAATCGCGCAACATCGCAGCGTGGACGGCGGACCTGGTGTTGGCCGGCAGCACTGTCACCTATCACTCCGACCAGCCCGGCCCCGACAAACTCGCCTGGCAACAAGCCGTCGAGCAAGCCAATGCCGGCCAGCGCTACGACGCGATTCTGCTGCACGCCTATCCCCGGGCCAGCCTTAGCCGTTGGGACAACCCGGTGGCGTCCTGCGAAGCGCTGCCCGCTGCGCAAGACTGGCTGCAAAAACAACGGCGCGGCTGGCGTCCGAGGCTGGAAAGCGAAACCGGCTACAACGAAGTCAGCACTTTCGCCGTCTGCAAACTCGCCTTCGGACGACCCTTCGTCGACCGCGAACGTCAGCGCATCTACGTGCGCGGCGTGCTGTCGTTGCAGGATCGCCTCGACCTGACTCACGAATACCTGCACCTGGCCTTTGAAGCACACCCCAACGGCCAGGATGAAACCTATATCGAAGGGCTCGCCCGTCACCTTTTGCTGGAATAGACCATGACACTCCGTTATCCACAGGTCTTGCTGTTGCTCTGCGCGCTCAATGCATTGCCGATGGCGATGGCCGCCGACAGCGTCAAACTCGACACCCCGATCGGCGGCTGGCGCAGCGGCGCGCCCGAGGGCGAAGGCGAAAATTTCCGCCAGACCGTCAATTACCCGGCCTCCTCGGTGAACACCCCGATCGGCCAGGCCAACACCGCGCGCATCAGTGGTGAAATCAAAGCCACACCGAAAAGCAAAGAGCCCGGCCGACTGATCGTCAACGGCGTCAGCATGCCGCTGAAAATCGACGACAGCGGCCGTTTCGATCGACCGTTCTCGTTCCCCAACGGCAGCAACAGCGTCGAAGTCCGCAGCCCAGACGGCCAGCAACGCCACCGCACGCAATTCCTCAACGTCAGCGGCGGCGCCACCCCGGCCAAGCTGCGCGTGCTGCTGTCCTGGGACAGCGACGGTACCGACCTTGACCTGCACCTGGTCACACCGGACGGCGCCCACATCTGGTATGGCAACCGCGTCGCCCCCAATGGCGCGGCTTTGGATGTTGACGTGACCACCGGTTACGGCCCGGAAATCTTCGCCATGCCGGCGCCGATCAAGGGGCAGTATCTGGTGTACGTGAATTACTTCGGCGGTGGGTATCGCGGGGATGACGAAGGTGGGGAAGAGGCGGTGCAGCCGTTGACCACCGCGCAGGTGACCGTGATTACCGAGGAAGGGACGCCTAGCGAGAAGATGGAGACGTTCCTGGTGCCGATGCGGGCGGTGGGGGAGTTGACGTTGGTGAAGTCGTTCAGCTATCCCTGAACTACCGAATCATTCAGGAAAAAAACCGCACAGTGCATTGCCTTCATATCCGTGAACGATTGGTCCCAGCACCATGAATGGGCCACAAGCGTATAGCGGAGATGGCACTTTTTGCTGGGTGTTGAGCAGAACGGCTTCATTTCCGAATTCGTCTTTGCCGAAGGATTGCTCGGAGTACGACGTGCACACCGGCAACTTCAATGGCACCGGAACTACCAGCGCCCAGACAGTAATTCCGCACCATTCTCGGACGGGTGTCGATTTTGCTGTTCTGGTGATCTGTGGGGGAGTCGAACGGTAGCTTTGTGCTCTGTAGGCGTCGGTTTTGAGTGTGGTTTTTTCAGGGAGGGAAACGCCTACTCCCACGCATGCTGTCAGGCTGAGGCATGCGGTCGTTGCCAGGGCAGCAGATGTCAGGCGTGAATTCATGAGGTGGGTTATCAATTTTGAAACGTCCTTGTGCAATATATTGTTCTTTGCTTTTCCGTGCCGGGTAACGGTGAAACTCTCCGCGTGGTCGATGTTTCTCGGGACTAAATAATGACCTCTGTCTTAACCCCAAAGGTTAGTGCGATCAGTGCTCGTCACCGTTCCTCGATATGTCATCACTCGCCAACTCACGCTCGATTTGTTCGATGCTGGGCAGGCTGGTTTGAAGTTCTACCGGCAGAGACTCTACCAATTGGTATTCCGCCACTCCGATAGGGCGGGCGTTGTCACGTAGGGCATATTCAGCCACCACCTTATTCTTGCTTTTGCACAGCAGTAGACCAATGGTCGGGCTGTCCTGGGGGTGTTTGAGCTGTGCATCGACTGCGGTCAGATAAAAACTCAGTTGCCCCAAATGCTCGGGCTTGAATTTGCCAGCCTTGAGTTCTATCACCACGTAACAACGGAGCTTGAGGTGATAAAACAGCAGATCGATAAAGAACTCGTCACCACCCACATCTAGCAGTACTTGCTGACCGACGAATGCAAAGCCTGCACCCAGTTCTAAGAGGAAATCAGTGACATGTTTGATTAGAGCGTTTTCAATTTCTCTTTCTTGGGCATCTACGGTCAGACCGAGGAAGTCGAAACGGTACGGGTCTTTCAGCGACTCGCGTGCCAAGTCGGAATGAGGTTTTGGCAGGTTGCTGTCGAAGTTACTGATTGCCTTGCCGCTGCGCTCCAGCAAGCGGGTCTCGATTTGCATTACCAGAATACTGCGTGACCAGTTGTGCTCGATGGCCTGAGAGGCGTACCAGCAACGAGGTTCACGGGAGGACAGCTTGTCCAACAGCACCAGATTGTGGCCCCAAGGTAATTGTGCAGCAGCTTGTTGCACAAATTCTCTATCCGGCCACGCTTCAGCAAAAGCGCGCATATATTTCAGATTGCGGGGGGAAAACCCTTTCATATCTGGAAAGGTTGCGAGCAAATCCTGAGCCAAGCGGTCGATTACCTTTGTACCCCAGCCTTGTTGTGCTTGCCGCGACAAAATATCGTGGCCAATCTCCCAGTAAAGAAGCACAAGCTCCCGATTGACCGCCAACGTTGCGCGTTGTTGAGCATCATGGATACGGCTCTTCAACTCGGTCAGCCAGACGCTGTAACCCTCGGGTTGTGCACTTAGACTAACAGGGGTGTGGCGCATGCTTTTTCCGCTTGGTTTCATCGGTGCGGCCTTGCAGATTTGCAGGCAGGGCCGAAGGTTAGCCAGCGTATTCCCCAGGCGCAAGCGGGACGGACTGCTCTAGGACATTTCCTTCGGCAGAAAGGGAGGCGGCTTACTTTTTCAGGAGTCGATGCGTTGCAGGAGAGCAGTCGCGGCACTGTCCATGCGAGATCAGCAACTTTTCTGCAGACATTAAAAAGCCGGCTTGTGGCCGGCTTCTCGGGGACTGGCTTGGTTTATTTTTGGTAAACCGCGCCAGCCTTCAAAACGTACACCCGGATCTTGCGTCCGGCTGTGGGACTTGGTCAGACAGTGGTCTGCCGCGTCAGGCGTCATCTGTGCCGCAGGGCGGTCGATGCGCGAATGTGGGGCGCAGGATACTGAGTTTTGCCGGGGATTCCCAGCCTGAAGTGCGGTTTAGAGCGACCGCAGCAGAACAAATTCGGGATTTGTACTGATTTTCCGGGCCTCATCGCCAGCAGGCGGGCTCCCACAACCACGGGCACATCAGAGAAACGGCACCACCGGCCGCCGCTTGCCCAGCGTCGACCACCAGAACACCCACCCCAACACATGAATCCTCTGCTCTTCGATCTGTGATGCCCGGAAGATCTCGTCCGGGTATTCGGCGCTGTTGTGGCTGCGCAGGCGCAGGGCATTGCCGGGCATGCGGTGCAGGTATTTGATGCGCAGCATGCCGTCGTGTTCGATGGCGTAGATTTCGCCGTCCACCACTTGAGTGAGGCCACGGTCGATGGCGAGGGTGGAGCCGTCTTCGATTTTCTCGGCCATGCTGTTGCCGATCATGTGGGTGCAGATGGCGTCGGTGTGGCGGATTTCCAGTGCTTCGAGGTGGCTGCGGGGCAGGCGGATGGTTTGTTCCGGGTCCTTGATGACGTGGGTCTTGTCGGAGCCGGGAGCGGTCGGGGTTTCCTTGTAGAGCGGCAGTTCGATGTCGGTGGATTCGAGCACCGTGTAGACGCCACGAATGGCATGGGCATCAAGCAGCTCACCCTGGGCTGTGTGCAGGTGCGGGGCCTCTTTCGGGCCTTCGCCGGTCTTCAGCCATTGGCTGTTGACGGACAGCAGGCGCGCGACTTCTTCCATGCGGTACGCGGGTACGCCCCGGGTGTACCAGTTATGAACGTTTTGGGCTTCCGTGCCCCAGAACTTTGCGAATCCCGTGGTGGTGATGTTCGCAGCTTCCAGGAGTGCCTTGAATCTTGGACCGCTAGTGTTCTTTCTCATAAACACGAGTCTACGGCCGGCCTAGAGCGGTTTGAATAAACCTTGCGTTCAAAATCGAGGCAAATTTTGCGACGGGATGTAAGACGTACTTGTGGGAAATTACACACACTAAAACTTTTCTGTAGTCCGCCATAAACAAGCTGTTTAAGCCCCTGCCGAGCAGGCACAAAAAACCCCGGATCAACCGGGGTCTTTTTCAAGCGTGTCGCAGGTCGCGAGGCTTAGCCTTTGTAGGCAGCAACCGACTTGGTGATCGCTTCGCGGGCGGCGTCTGCACCGGCCCAGCCTTCGATTTTCACCCATTTGCCTTTTTCGAGATCTTTGTAGTTCGCGAAGAAGTGCTCGATCTGCTGGATCAGCAGGGCTGGCAGGTCGGTGTATTCCTTCACGTCCACGTACAGCTGGGACAGCTTGTCGTGTGGGACTGCGATGACTTTGGCATCGCCGCCGCCGTCGTCGGTCATGTTCAGGATGCCGACTGGACGAGCGCGGATCACCGAACCTGGAGCAACCGGGTAAGGGGTTACGACCAGCACGTCCAGGGGATCACCGTCGTCAGCCAGGGTGTTCGGGATGTAACCGTAGTTGGCCGGGTAGAACATCGGGGTGGCCATGAAACGGTCAACGAACAGGCAATCGCTGTCTTTGTCGATTTCGTATTTGATCGGCGCGTGGTTGGCCGGGATCTCGATCGCGACGTAGATGTCGTTCGGCAGGTCTTTGCCAGCCGGAATCTTGCTGTAGCTCATTGGGCGTTGCCCCCGTTAGTAGACCAAAACACTTGGCCGGATTGACCAAAAAGTGGCGGCGATTATAGGCATATTCCACCCGCGATGCCATGCACCGAAGGTCGTCCAGGCCTTACTCGTGTGCCTGATAGACCGGGTCCGTGGCCTGAAGTTGCTTCAGTCGTGCGAGTGGATCCTGTCGGTAGAAAAGCTGCAGCTGCGCATACACCTGTGGATAAGCCTCGTGCAGCAGATCCGGGGCGCTGAAAAAGTACTCGCTGGTGACGGCGAAGAACTCGGCCGGGTTCTCGGCGGCATACGGGTCGATGGCGGTTTCGGCGTCCGGGTTGCGGTCGAGCTGGCGATTGAGGTCGTCATAGGCCGACTGCATCACCTCCGCCCAGTCGCTGACCCGCATGTCGGCATGCAGCGGCGGCAGGCCATTGGCGTCGCCATTGAGCATGTCGAGTTTGTGCGCCAGTTCGTGGATCACCAGGTTGTAGCCTTCCCAGCCACCACTGGCCATGACCCCCGGCCAGGCGAGGATGATCGGCCCTTGCTGCCAGGCTTCACCGCTGTGTTCGCCGTCCCATTCGTGCTCCACACCACTGGCATCGCGATGGCGCTGGGGGCTGAGGAAGTCGTCGGGATAGAGGACGATTTCGTGGAAACCCTGATACCAGTTCAGATCGCCCAGATATAAAAGCGGTAATTGTGCCTGGGCGGCGAGCAGCAGGCGTTGTTCCTGATGCAGTTCGACGCCGGGCAGGGTGGTCAGGTGTTTGTCTTCAAGGAACAGGACGCTGGCTTCGCGCAGCCACTGGTCTTCTGCGGCACTGATGCCGTCAAGGAAGCTCAAGTGGTGGCGCACCCGCTGCCACATATCATCGGCAATCGGGTGTTTTGCCAGAATGCGCCGGCGTCGCCAGGCGCTCAACGACCACATCGAGTTAGTGCGATTGCGCTTTGGCGCCGCCGAGGCGGCTGCGCAGCATGCCAATGATCATCGGCACCAGCGACAGCAGGATGATCCCCACCACCAGCAGCGACAGGTTCTTCTTGATGAATGGTACGTTGCCGAAAAAGTACCCCAGCGTCACCAGACCGCCGACCCAGAGGATCGTGCCGAATACGCTGAAGCCGAAGAAACGCGGGTAAGGCATTTTGGCGACGCCGGCGACGAACGGCGCAAACGTACGGATGATCGGCAGGAAGCGCGCCAGGGTCACGGTCTTGCCACCGTGCTTGTCGTAGAAGTCGTGGGTCTGTTGCAGATAGTCGCGGCGGAAGATCTTCGAGTTCGGATTGCTGAAGAGTTTTTCACCAGCCGTTCGTCCGATGACGTAGTTGGTGCTGTCTCCGAGGATCGCAGCCAGCATCAGCAGACCGGCCAACAGCACCGGGTCCATACCGCCGCCCGCAGCGACTGCGCCGGCGATGAACAACAGCGAATCACCCGGCAGGAACGGTGTGACCACCAGGCCGGTTTCACAAAAGATAACCAGAAACAGGATGGCGTAGATCCAGGTCCCATAGTTGTTCACCAGCATGTCGAGGTAGACGTCGAGATGCAGGATGATGTCGATCGGGTTGAAATCCATATGGGCACCTGTGGTGACGGCCCGACTCGGCAGGCCTGTGCGGATGATTCGGTGTAAGCCTACAAGCAGGTGTAGTTTTTCTTACAAGCCGGAAAGCTCCGGATTATACGGTTTGAAAGGTGAAAAGCGCGTTGGTTTTGTAGCGGGGAGTTTCGAGGGGAAATGAGGCGCTGGCCTTGGTGGCGAGGAGGTTTGCTCCTTCGCCACGATGGCCAGCTTGCGCAGTGTTAGAAAAAATCAGAGTTCGTCGCTGATCGGCAGCACGTAGTTCTTGAACTCGGTGTCTTCCTTGAACCCGATGGATTCGTAGGTTTTCTGCGCCACTTCGTTGTCGCTGCTGGTGGAGACGCGCATGCGCACGGCCTGGGTTTCCTTGGCCATTCTCTTCGCGGTGCGGATCAGGTTGTCGGCGACCAGTTGGCGGCGGGCATCTTCGGCGACGTAGATGTCGTTGAGGATCCATACACGCTTGAGCGATAGCGAGGAAAAACTCGGGTAGAGCTGGCAGAACCCCAACAACTTCTTGTCGTCTTCATCGGCCAGGGCCAGGTAAATGACCGATTCCTTGCGCCGCAGGCGTTTTTCGAGGAATGCCCGGGACGAGTCCGGATAGGGCAGGGAGCCGTAGAACTCGCGATATTTGACGAACAGCGGGGCCAGCAGGTCCAGGTGTTCGAGGGTCGCTTGAATAATCCGCATGATAGGTCTCGTCTTCAAGTGGCTGTCTTCAACTGCTCTGACGGCGATGGGAAACCCGTGCGGCCGTGCATCGATCCTGCCTGAAACCGGCGCAGAAACGCAATGCGGAAACGGTTCAGGCTGGGGGCGGATCGAGTAGGAAATTACTCTTCATATCTGCACCGGCTTCCGATTCCAGCGTCTGAACCTGCGCTTCGTCCTTCAGATTGACGCCCGACAGCTGACGCCGACAGGCTTCACGCATCAGATACAGCAAGCGATGCGCCGCCATACCGTAGCTGAGGCCTTCCAGCCGCACATTGGAGATGCAATTGCGGTAGGCATCCGTGAGGCCGACCTTTGGATTGTAGGTGAAATATAAACCCAGGCTGTCCGGCGAACTGAGGCCGGGGCGCTCTCCGATGAGCATCACGACCATTTTTGCGCCCAGCAACTGGCCGATTTCATCGCCAACCGCCACTCGGCCCTGTTCCACCAGCACCACGGGAGCGGTCGACCATTCGTCGGCGGCCATTTGTTCTTCCAGGCGGGTTAGAAAGGGCAGGGTATGTCGATGTACCGCCAGCGCCGAGAGGCCGTCCGCCACGACGATCACCAGATCCACACCGCCCGGATGTGCCAGGGCGTATTCACGCAGAGCCTGCGCCGATTGATCGCTCAACTTGCGCCCCAGATCCGGGCGTTGCAGGTAGCTGTTGCGATCCGCAGCCGCGCTGTGCAGCAGCAGGCTGTCGCGCTGGCGCTCGGTCAGCTGGGCGCTGAGCCCGGCGTGATCGAACGGCAAATGCACCGCGTCCCGAGCCTGGGCGTGGGCGAACTGGAAATCCAGCTGTGCGCTGGTCGGCAGGCTGGTGCCGGTGCGCCCGAGGGCAATCCGCGCCGGGGTCAGACGACGCAGCTCCAGCCATGGGTTTTGTGGATCGACGGGCGGTTTTTCCATCTGACTCATCCCAGTTGCGCCAAGGCCTGGCGGAAGGCCGGCGGCAGGTTGTTGCCGAAGCGGACCTTGCCGTCCGCCTGGGTGAATATGCCCATGTTCGCCAGCCACTGCTCGAATTCCGGCGCCGGTTTCAGGCCCAGGGTCTGGCGCGCATAGAGCGCGTCGTGGAACGAGGTGGTCTGGTAATTGAGCATGATGTCGTCGGAGCCGGGGATGCCCATGATGAAGTTGATCCCGGCCACGCCCAGCAAGGTCAGCAGGGTGTCCATGTCGTCCTGGTCGGCCTCGGCGTGGTTGGTGTAGCAGATGTCGCAGCCCATCGGCACGCCAAGCAGCTTGCCGCAGAAGTGGTCTTCGAGGCCGGCGCGGATGATCTGTTTGCCGTTGTAGAGGTATTCCGGGCCGATGAATCCTACGACGGTGTTCACCAGAAACGGCTTGAAATGGCGCGCCACGGCGTAGGCCCGGGTCTCGCAGGTCTGTTGATCGACGCCGTGGTGGGCGTTGGCCGACAGCGCGCTGCCCTGGCCGGTCTCGAAATACATCAGGTTCTGCCCAAGCGTGCCGCGATTGAGGCTCAGGCCCGCTTCATAACCTTCCTGCAACACGTTCAGATTGATACCGAAACTGGCATTGGCCGCTTCGGTGCCGGCAATCGACTGGAACACCAGATCCAGCGGCACTCCACGGTTGATCGCCTCTATGGACGTGGTGACGTGGGTCAGCACACAGGCCTGGGTCGGAATATCGTAGCGCTGGATGATCGCGTCGAGCATTTCCAGCATCGCGCAGATCGAGGCAATGCTGTCGGTGGCCGGGTTGATGCCGATCATGGCGTCGCCGTTGCCATACAGCAGACCGTCGAGAATGCTCGCGGCGATGCCGGACGGTTCGTCGGTCGGGTGATTGGGTTGCAGCCTTGTGGATAAGCGCCCGCGCAGGCCGAGGGTGCCGCGAAATTTCGTCACGACGCGGATTTTCTGCGCCACCAGCACCAGATCCTGCACGCGCATGATTTTCGACACGGCGGCGACCATTTCCGGCGTGAGGCCAGGGGCCAGGGCACGCAGGCTGGACTCGTCGGCCGCTTCGCTGAGCAGCCAGTCGCGAAAACCACCGACGGTAAGGTGGCTGACCACGGCGAAAGCCTGTTTGTCGTGGCTGTCGATGATCAGCCGGGTGACTTCATCGGACTCGTAAGGAATCAGCGCTTCCTGCAGGAAATGCGTAAGCGGGATGTCGGCCAGCGCCATTTGCGCGGCAACCCGCTCGCCATCGTTGAGCGCAGCGACGCCGGCCAGAAAATCCCCGGAGCGCGCCGGGCTGGCCTTGGCCATCACATCCTTGAGGCTGTCGAAGCGGTAGGTCTGGGCGCCGACGGTATGGGCAAATGCGGCCATGGGGCGCGGTCCTCCTGAATGAATGCTTTTAGTGCAGGCACCGAGCTTGAGGCCCGGTGCCGGTGCAACTTCTAGATACCTTCGAGCATAGCGTCTGCCGGTGCTTCGGAGCGTTGCTTGGCGGTCAGCTGGAAGTACAGGTAACCGGCAGCCATGAAACCGAGGAACACACAGCCGATCAGCGTGTTGAACCAGGCCATCGCCACCAGGCACACCACGGCCAGGAACAGCGCGATGGCCGGCACCACCGGATAGCCCGGCGCGCGGAAGGTGCGTTCCAGGTTCGGCTCGGTTTTACGCAGTTTGAACAGGCTGAGCATGCTGATGATGTACATCACGATGGCGCCGAACACCGACATGGTGATCATCGCCGCTGTCAGGGTCATGCCTTGCAGGTTGACCAGACCGTCGCTGTAGATGGCGGCGATGCCGATCACGCCGCCGGCCAGAATCGCCCGGTGCGGGGTCTGGAAACGCGAGAGTTTGGCCAGACCTTTCGGCAGATAACCGGCCCGGGCCAGGGCGAAGAACTGTCGCGAATAGCCGAGGATGATCCCGTGGAAACTCGCCACCAGCCCGAACAGGCCGATCCACACCAGCATGTGCATCCAGCTCGAGTTGTTGCCGACCACCGCTTTCATCGCCTGTGGCAGCGGGTCGTTGATGTTCGACAGTTGACGCCAGTCGCCGACACCGCCGGCCATCACCATCACGCCGATGGCCAGGAACACCAGGGTCAGGATGCCGCTGACATAGGCTTTGGGAATCGTGCGTTTCGGGTCCTTGGCTTCCTCGGCCGCCATGGCTGCGCCTTCAATGGCGAGGAAGAACCAGATCGCGAAGGGAATGGCGGCGAAAATGCCGGGAATCGAGCCCATCGTGAATTCATTGGCACCCGACCAGCCGTTCAGCACGAAGTTGCTGAAGCTGAAGCCAGGTGCAACCACACCCATGAACACCAGCAGTTCGGCTACGGCGAGTACGGTGACCACCAGTTCGAAGGTCGCTGCGATGCTGACGCCGAGTATGTTCAGGGTCATGAACACGAAATACGCGCCGACCGCCGCGACTTTGGGATCAAGCTCCGGATATTGCACATTGAGATAGGCGCCGATGGCCATGGCGATGGCCGGTGGTGCAAAGACGAATTCGATCAGGGTGGCGATGCCGGCGATCAATCCGCCTTTCTCGCCGAACGCCCGACGGCTGTAGGCAAACGGCCCGCCCGCATGGGGAATCGCGGTGGTCAGTTCGGTGAAGCTGAAGATGAAGCAGGTGTACATGGTCGCGACCATCAGGGCCGTGACCAGGAAACCCAGGGTTCCCGCCGTGCCCCAGCCGTAACTCCAGCCGAAGTATTCGCCGGAAATCACCAGGCCGACGGCAATGCCCCAGAGATGCAGGGTGCCGAGTGTGGGTTTGAGCTGTGTGGTGGAAGTCATAAGTCCTCTCTGTCTTTTTTATTGTTTGATCTGTTGGACTTTCGGGTGCAGCGGTTGAGTGGGTGAATGCTGTTCACGCAGCGGCAGTGTTCATACAAATCCTGGATGACAGGTACGCAAGGCCCGTGCCAGAGCGGCCAGGCCAGGGATTGTCATCGGGATGAAAAGGGCGACACCGATATCTCGGTGTCGCCCGGTTTTTTAGAAGAAGCCCAGCGGATTGATGTCGTAGCTCACCAGCAGGTTTTTGGTCTGTTGGTAGTGGTCGAGCATCATCTTGTGGGTTTCACGGCCGACACCGGACTTCTTGTATCCGCCGAACGCGGCGTGCGCCGGGTACAGGTGGTAGCAGTTGGTCCACACACGACCGGCCTTGATGGCGCGGCCCATGCGATAGGCGCGGTTGATGTCGCGGGTCCAGAGACCGGCGCCCAGGCCGAACTCGGTGTCGTTGGCAATCGCCAGGGCTTCGGCTTCGTCCTTGAAGGTGGTGATGCTCACCACCGGGCCGAAGATTTCTTCCTGGAATACACGCATCTTGTTGGTGCCCTTGAGCAGGGTCGGCTGGATGTAATACCCGGTCGACAGGTTGCCCTCGAGTTTTTCCACCTTGCCGCCGGTCAGCAGTTCGGCACCTTCGCCCTTGGCGATTTCCAGGTACGAAAGGATCTTGTCGAATTGCTGCTCGGACGCCTGGGCGCCGACCATGGTGTCGGTGTCCAGCGGATCGCCACGTTTGATTTGCAGGACTTTCTTCATGACGACGGCCATGAATTCGTCGTAGATCGATTCCTGTACCAGCGCACGGGACGGGCAGGTGCAGACTTCGCCCTGGTTGAAGAACGCCAGCACCAGGCCTTCGGCGGCCTTTTCGATGAAGCTCGGCTCGGCCTTCATGATGTCTTCGAAGAAGATGTTCGGCGACTTGCCGCCCAGCTCCACAGTGGACGGAATGATGTTCTCGGCGGCGCATTTCATGATGTGCGAGCCGACCGGCGTCGAGCCGGTGAAGGCGATCTTGGCGATACGCTTGCTGGTGGCCAGGGCTTCGCCGGCTTCTTTGCCGAACCCTTGCACCACGTTGAGCACGCCCGGCGGCAGCAGGTCGCCGATCAGTTCGAGCAGCACGCTGATGCCCAGCGGGGTTTGCTCGGCAGGTTTGAGCACCACGCAGTTGCCGGCGGCCAGGGCTGGCGCGAGTTTCCACGCGGCCATCAGGATCGGGAAGTTCCACGGGATGATCTGACCGACCACGCCCAGCGGTTCATGGATGTGATAAGCCACGGTGTTGCCATCGATCTCGGCTGCGCTGCCTTCCTGGGCGCGCAGGCACCCGGCGAAATAGCGGAAGTGGTCGGCGGCCAGCGGGATGTCGGCGTTGAGGGTTTCGCGGATGGCTTTGCCGTTGTCCCAGGTTTCGGTGATCGCCAGCAGTTCGAGGTTCTGTTCGATACGGTCGGCGATTTTCAGCAGGATCAGCGAGCGGGCCTGGGCGGAGGTCGAGCCCCAGGCATCGGCAGCGGCGTGTGCGGCGTCCAGTGCCTTGTCGATGTCTTCGGCTGTGGAGCGCGGGAATTCGGCAATCGGCTGGCCATTGACCGGCGAGGTATTGGTGAAGTACTGACCTTTGACAGGCGCGACGAACTCGCCGCCGATGTAGTTACCGTACTTGCTCTTGAACGAGACTTTGGCGCCTTCAGTACCGGGGTGAGCGTAACGCATGATGATGTTCTCCTTGGCTTTGTACTTATTAGAGAAACGCGCATGAGCGCTTGCTATAAGCGTAGAGCAAAGGTCGGGCCACCGCCGCGCAGGTCAGGCAAATCAAGGCCTTGCGTGATTTCTGTCGGACAAATGGCAAGCGTCTGTGACGGTATCGGTACAGCTCGGGTGACAGTTTGTACCGCTTCTGGCACAACCTGTGACCGGGTGGTCTTGCCAGCATTGCAAAGACCGATTGGCTGGAGGATGCTGGGCACCACTTCACGCATGGGCCGCTGAGCCTCGGGGAGAATAATAAGAAATGCACGACAATCATTTGAGTCGCCATGCCCAACAGGTTCTCACCGTCACCCAGGGCAAACCGCACCTGCACGGCCCTGGTGCCGACCCGTCGATCGCCCGCTCGTGGCTGCGTTGTCTTGAGGACTATCACCTCGACCCGGCCCTGACCATGGCGCCGACCGTGCTCGAACACGGTCGGGTCCTCGAAAGCCGCGAACGGCTGCAACAGGTGTTGCAGATCGCCGGCAATGAAATGAGCAGCCTGCATCAACAACTCTCCGGCGCCGGCCATGCGGTGTTGCTGACCGACGCGCGCGGGGTGATCCTCAACTGCGTCACTGCTCCGGCCGAACGCAAGATCTTCGAACGCGCCGGCCTGTGGCTGGGTTCCGACTGGAGCGAGGCCTGCGAAGGCACCAACGGTATCGGCACTTGCCTTGTCGAGCGTCAGGCCCTGACGATTCATCAGGACGAACACTTTCGCGGTCGCCATACCGGGCTGACCTGCTCGGCGAGCCCGGTCTTCGACCCGCACGGCGAACTGCTGGCGGTGCTCGATGTTTCCTCAGCGCGGCATGACGTCTCGCGCCAGAGCCAGTTCCACACCATGGCGCTGGTCAATCTGTCGGCGAAGATGATCGAGAGCTGCTATTTCCTGCGCTGCTTCGATAACCAATGGTTGTTGCGATTCCATCTCCAGGCCGAGTCTGTTGGGCTGTTCAGCGAGGGGCTGCTGGCGTTTGACGGGGAAGGGCGGATCAGCGCGGTCAATCAGAGTGCCTTGAACCTGCTCGGACACATTCGTGGCGGCTTGCTGGGCAAACCGGTGGAGGCGTTTTTCGATTGTTCGCTGGATGAGTTGCTGGGGCGTGCGAGTGCCCACGCCAGCGCAAGCTGGCCGTTGCGCACCCGCGACGGACGGCATCTGTTTGCAGTGCTGCGCGGCGAAACCCGTCGGCCGCTGCCGGTAGCACCGGCTCCCGCTCCTGTCGAAGCACCGCGTCTTG
Source organism: Pseudomonas sp. SDO52101_S400 (assembly GCF_054071635.1). NCBI lineage: Bacteria > Pseudomonadati > Pseudomonadota > Gammaproteobacteria > Pseudomonadales > Pseudomonadaceae > Pseudomonas > Pseudomonas sp. SDO52101_S400. The sequence goes on from NZ_JBSVWF010000027.1 coordinate 27,620, forward strand.
CGGGCATTTGCCTGGGCGACGCTGCGTTGCAGACGGATTTCCGCAAGGCCTTGCGGGTGTTCGAGCGCGACGTGCCGCTGCTGATCAATGGCGAAACCGGCTCCGGCAAGGAAGCGTTCGCCAAGGCTGTGCATCAGGCCAGTCAACGCGCCGGCAAAGCGTTCGTCGCCCTCAACTGCGCGGCGATTCCAGAAAGCCTGATCGAGAGCGAATTGTTCGGCTATCGCGGCGGCAGCTTCACCGGAGCACGCAAGGACGGCATGCGTGGCAAGTTGCAGCAGGCCGATGGCGGCACGCTGTTCCTCGATGAAATCGGCGACATGCCGTTGGCTCTGCAAACCCGATTGTTGCGGGTGCTGGAAGACCGGCAAGTGGTACCGATCGGCGGCGAGCCGGAGTCGGTCAACGTGCGGATCATCAGCGCCACGCACCGCAATTTGCTGGAACGGGTCGGCGACGGCAGTTTCCGTGAAGACCTTTACTACCGGCTCAACGGTCTGGAAGTGGCGTTGCCACCGTTGCGCGAGCGCAGTGACAAGTCGCAGTTGCTGGATTTCCTGCTGGCCGAAGAGGCGGGCGGTGAAACGATCCTGATCGAAGAGCCGGCGCGCCAGGCATTGTTGGGTTTCAACTGGCCGGGCAATGTGCGGCAGATGCGCAATGTGCTGCGCACGCTGGCGGCGCTGTGCGATGAAGGGCGAATCGGGCTGGAGGACTTGCCCGCGATGTTCCGGCAGGTGCAGCCGCTGCTGGTCAAAGTCGATGAAGCGTCGTCCGGACAGCCGCTGGAGGATGCCGAGCGGCTGGCGTTGCTCAATGCGCTGGAACACACGCGCTGGCACATGACCCACACGGCGCAGCAGCTGGGCGTGAGCCGCAATACGCTCTATAGAAAGCTGCGCAAACACGGGATCGAGCGGCGTGCCAGTTAAAAGCCCCTCACCCTAACCCTCTCCCAGAGGGAGAGGGGACTGACCGTGGTGTCTTTTGCCATACATCGACCTGAGTAACTGAGTCGACTATGGAACTGACCGAGGTGCGTCGACCTGAGCGACTGAGTCGATTATGGATTCGGACCTGAGTTCACCGCGATGTGTCAGGTCGGCGTACCTCGAAAGAGCACCGCGGTCGGTCCCCTCTCCCTTGGGAGAGGGCCAGGGTGAGGGGCGCGATCTCAAGACGGACACACATTCAGACCTCCACCCCTCAATCAGCTAAAGAGTGCGATTTCCCCCTCCCTGCGCTAACCTGCGGCCATGTTTTACGAGGTCGACTATGCACATTCATATTCTGGGTATCTGCGGGACTTTCATGGGCTCGATGGCGGTTCTGGCCAAAGAGCTGGGCCATCACGTGACCGGCTCCGATGCCAACGTCTATCCGCCGATGAGCACTCAGCTCGAAGCCCAGGGCATTCAGCTGACCCAGGGGTACGACCCGGCACAGCTTGATCCGGCGCCGGATCTGGTGGTGATCGGCAACGCCATGTCCCGCGGTAATCCGGCGGTGGAATATGTGCTGAACAAAGGCCTGCCGTACGTCTCCGGCCCGCAGTGGCTGGCCGACCATGTGCTGCAAGGTCGCTGGGTGCTGGCGGTTGCCGGTACTCACGGCAAGACCACCACCAGCAGCATGCTCGCCTGGGTGCTGGAACATGCCGGCATGAGCCCGGGTTTCCTGATCGGCGGCGTTCCGCAGAATTTCTCGGTATCGGCGCGTCTGGGTGGCACGCCGTTCTTCGTGATCGAGGCCGACGAATACGACAGCGCGTTCTTCGACAAGCGCTCGAAATTCGTCCATTACCGTCCGCGCACGGCGATCCTCAACAACCTTGAGTTCGATCACGCGGACATCTTCCCTGATCTGCCGGCCATCGAGCGTCAGTTTCACCATTTGGTGCGCACAATTCCGAGCGAAGGCCTGGTGATTCACCCGACCACTGAACCCGCATTGCAGCGTGTGATCGAGATGGGCTGCTGGACCCCGGTGCAAACCACCGGTGTCGGCGGTCAGTGGCAGGTCAAGTTGCTGAAGGACGATGGCTCGGCGTTCGAAGTGATGTTCGAAGGCGTCTCCCAAGGCGTCGTCGAGTGGGAGCTGACCGGCCAGCACAACGTCGCCAACGCCTTGGCCACTCTGGCGGCGGCGCGTCACGTCGGTGTTGTGCCGTCCATGGGCATTGCCGGGTTGAGCGCGTTCAAGAGCGTGAAGCGCCGGATGGAAAAAGTCGCGGAAGTGCGCGGCATCACCATCTACGACGACTTCGCCCACCACCCGACCGCGATTGCCACCACCCTCGACGGCCTGCGCAAACGCATTGGCGATGCGCCGCTGATCGCGATCATCGAGCCACGCTCCAACTCGATGAAGCTCGGCGCCCACCGTGACGGTCTGCCGGACAGCGTGGTCGATGCCGATCAGGTGATCTGGTACGCCCCGGCCAACCTCGGTTGGGATCTGGCGGGCACCGCCGCGCTGTGTACCGTGCCGTCGATTGTCAGCGATTCGCTCGAAGGCATCATCGAACGCGTGAAGAGCCAGGCCCAGCCCGGCACTCACGTGGTGATCATGAGCAACGGCGGTTTTGGCGGTCTGCACGGCAAACTCGCCGAGGCGCTGAAATGAACACTCGCTTGCAGAGCAATGGCCCGGAACGCATCACGCTGGCGATGACTGGCGCGTCCGGCGCCCAGTACGGCTTGCGCCTGCTGGATTGCCTGGTGCGCGAGGATCGCGAGGTGCACTTCCTGATCTCCAAGGCCGCGCAACTGGTGATGGCCACCGAGACGGACGTGTCGCTGCCGGCCAAGCCGCAAATGATGCAGGCGTTTCTCACCGAATACACCGGCGCCGCCGCCGGGCAGATCCGTGTGTACGGCAAGGAAGACTGGATGTCGCCGGTGGCCTCGGGCTCTGGCGCGCCGGCCGCGATGGTGGTGGTGCCGTGCTCGACCGGCACCTTGTCGGCTATCGCCACCGGCGCCTGCAACAACCTGATCGAACGGGCGGCGGACGTGACGCTGAAGGAGCGGCGCCAGTTGATTCTGGTGCCACGCGAAGCGCCGTATTCGAGCATTCATCTGGAGCACATGCTCAAGCTGTCGAACATGGGCGTGACCATCCTGCCAGCCTCACCGGGCTTCTATCACCAGCCACAGACCATCGACGACCTGATCGATTTCGTGGTGGCGCGGATTCTCAATCTGCTGGGCATTCCCCAGGACATGCTGCCGCGTTGGGGCGAACACCATCTGAGCAGCGATGAATAAGCTGCTGGCAATCCTGCTGATATTGCAACTGACCGGCTGCGCCACGGCGCGCACACTCGATGCCGCCAAACCCGGCGCGCCGGTGGTGTATTCCGGTACGCGGCTGGATCTGTACGCGATGAATGGCGGGTGTTGTGCGAAGGATCGGTTCGGGGCAGAGGCGCCAAGTTATCCGGGAGTGGACCTGCCGGCCAGTGCGTTGCTGGATACGCTGCTGTTGCCGTTGTCGTTGCTGACGGTGATCGGCGTGGGATTTCAGGCGACTGGCGGGCTCTAAAAAGATCGCAGCCGATGGCTGCGATCTTTTTACTTACCGAGTTTTCTCAATTCATCTGACTCGACGATCCGCACTCCGTCCTGTTCTTCCAAAGCCAGCCGCCACATGGCGCGGGCCAGTTGGCAGGCCTCGATGCCGCGGTACTTGCCGGGAATCAGTTTCGAAAACGGTGCGGCAAGCTGCTCGCCCAATCGCGGCTCGCTGCGATCCCCCAGCAGCAACGAGGGCCGACAGATGGTCAGTTGCGGCCAGTCCTGCGCGCGCAATGCGTGTTCCATCTCGCCTTTGACCTTGTTGTAGAAAATCGAGGATCGGCGATCAGCCCCCAGGGCACTGATCACGATCAGATGCCGTGCGCCCATTTCCCGGGCGCGCTTTGCGAAAGCCACCACCATGTCCAGATCCACGGCGCGAAACGCCTCTTCGGAGCCGGCCTGTTTGATGGTGGTACCGAGGCAGCAATAGGCGATGTCGACGCGACCGGCCAGCTGCGGCAGGAAGGTCTGCGGGTCGCCGACCGGGTTTTCCAGATGTGGGTGTTCGGCCAGCGGCCGGCGTGAAGGGGCCAGGACGCGGGTGATCGTCGGTTCGTTGAGCAAACGGTCGAGCAGATGTTCCCCGGTCAGCCCGGTGGCTCCGGCGAGCAATACATGCTGAGGCGTCAAGTACATAGTGTCTCTCCCTTGATACTGTTCAGCTTAGTTGCTCTTTGTCGCTCCGTCGTTCAACGCAGCACTTTGCAACGCTTTTCTCGCTTGCTGCTTGCGCAGCAGTTGCCAATGCGCAAGCACGGTCTTCGGTGCCCAGATCTGCGGCTCGGAGGCTTCGAAGTTGTCCGCCAGTTCGCGCTCGGCGACAGTAGCCTTGGCCAGTTTGAAGGCTTGTTCCAGATCGTCGGTCTGGTTCAGCGCCTGGGCAAACAGGGCATCGCCGAAGTAGGTGAAGTTGGCCTCTTCCGAGCAGCCGAACGATACTCGGTCGGCGCGCGAGGCGGTCATGATCAGCGTACGTTCGTCCTTCAGCGCCGGAATGAAACCGCCGGAATAGCACGAAGAAATGACGATGATCTTGTCGCGGTTCTTCAGCGGTGCGAGCACGGCGGCGAGTTCGTCGGCAGGCAGGTCGGCCAGTTCCATGCGCGGCTGGTCGAGCACCAGTTCGTGTTCGGCGGTGCCGTGGCTGGTCAGGTAGATGAACACCAGGTCTTCCGGGCCGCTGCGTTCGGCCAGGGTCAACGCGGCGCGGCGCAGGTTTTCGCGAGTGGCCATCGGCCGGTCGCCGAGGTGGTCGCGATGGTTGACCAGGCGGATCTGGCCAAAGGCACCGAAGCGACTGGCAAGCATGTTGGCCACGTAATCGGATTCGCGCAGGAACACGCTCTGTTTGCCGTCGCCGCCGAGAGTCAGGCTGTACAACTCCACTGCCGGGGTCGAGGCTGGCACGTTGGCCAGCGCCTCTTCGAGCAGGCGGCCCTGAGCCAACAGGCCGAGCTCAAGGGTATCGGGCAGCAATTTGCCGTCGGCGTCACGTACGCGCTGGCCGTTGATCCAGGTACCGCTGAGCACGGTGCCGTCAGTCAGCACCAGCGTGCCTCGGCCGGCGTAGCTGTCGCTGTCGAAACCGCCGATGTAGAAACTGCCGTCGGACAGGTTCAAGCGGCCCTGGCCACTGAAGCGCCAGTCATTGAAGTAGCCGATGTAGTGGCTGCCGTCGGCGCCGATCAGTTCGCCCTTGCCGGTCAGCGCGCCTTCCTTGAACTGGCCGAGCCAGACGTCGCCGTCGGCGTTTTCGTAGCGGCCCTTGCCGTGCAGTTGATTGTTCTTGAAGCCGCCGACATAGATGTCGCCGTCGGCACTGTTGAACGTGCCGTTGCCTTCGAGCTGCCCATTGATGAAGTGACCGGTGAACTGATTGCCGCTGGCATCGCCGCGCTGGCCCTCACCGTTGGGTTTGCCGTTTGCGAACTGGCCCTGATAGGAGCTGCCGTCGTCCAGCTCCAGACGGCCGAGCCCGGAATACTGGTCGGCCTTGAATTCGCCGCGATAGGTCATCGCGTTTTCTTTGAGGGTGCCTTCGCCTTCGCGTCGGCCCAGCTTGAAACCTCCGGTGTAGCTGCTGCCGTGGGTGGTCAGCGTGCCCTGGCCGTCGAACAGGCCTTGCTGGAAATTCCCGCGATAGACCTCGCCGTTGCTGCCGTGCCATTCGCCCTGACCGTGCCACTGGCCCTTGTCGAACTCGCCCGCGTACCAGCTGCCGTTCGGGTAGTCGACCCGGCCCTGGCCTTGCAGCAGACCGTTGACCAGCTCGCCGCGATAGCGTCCGCCATCGGGCAGACGCGTATCCGGGGGCAACAGCGATTCGCCGTCGCCGCAAGCGGTGAGCATCAGGGTCAAGGCAAGCGGTGCAAGAGCAGCAAGTGAGCGCATAGCGGGATCCGGGCAATTAGGCGACCGAGTATGCCGCAGCTATGTGACCTTATACAGCCGGCAGAGGGGAGTGGATGCGAAACAGCGTGAGCCGCTTCGCATCCCGGCACTCAAACGAAGCAGAGCGACAGCGGTTCGGCGATGTAGGCCGGTTTGTCCGAGCCTTCGATCTCCAGGGTGGCGGTGGCCTTGAGCAGCCACTGGCCAGGTTTTTTCTCGGTCACTTCACCGAGATCGACCTTGAGCCGGACCTTGGAATTGACCTTGACCGGCTGGATGAAACGCACGCTGTCCAGGCCGTAGTTGACCACCATCTTCACGCCTTGCGGCAGGATCAGGATGTCTTCCATCAGTTTGGGGATCAGCGACAACGACAGGAAACCGTGTGCAATGGTGCTGCCAAATGGCGTTTGCGCGGCTTTGACCGGGTCGACATGGATGAACTGAAAATCCCCGGTGGCTTCGGCGAACAGGTTGATACGCTCCTGATCGATGGTGAGCCATTCGGAACGTCCGAGTTCCTTGCCGACATAATCTTTGAGCTCTGCAACTGGAACATAGGGCATTGAGACTCTCCTTGGGTTCATCGGTTTTATAGTTTTTCAGGTGGGGGATTTGACCGCCCTGCGAACCACTGTAGATCATCATGGGCATTTGCTCAGGTCAACCGACCATGCTTTTGGCGAATGCCGATCCATAGCGCAGGCGTGCTTATAATGCCCGGCCCGTGCTTGGCGGGATGTCGGACGGAGATGACGGATGTTGCTACGCGGCCTGACCATGCTGGTGCTGTTTCAATTGCTCGGCACGGCCCTCAATCATTTGCTGTTGCCGGTGCTGCCGGGGCCGATCATCGGTCTTTTGCTGTTGCTGGTATTCCTGATCGCGCGCGGTGAAGTCGGCGAGCCGCTGAACCTCGCCGCCGGCAGCCTGTTGCGTTATCTGCCATTGCTGCTGGTGCCGCCGGCGGTGGGCGTGATGGTGTATGCCACGGCCATTGCTGCGGATTTCTGGGCGATCGTCGGTGCGCTGGTGGTCTCGCTGATTCTGTCCATGGCTTTCGCCGGCGTGCTGATGCAGCGCCTGGTCAAGCGTCACGCGCCGCATTCGGAGGAGTCCTGATGCTGTTCGACTGGCAAGGTGCCTGGGCTTCGGTGATCCACCATCCACTGTTCGGCATCGGCATCACCCTGGGGGCTTATCAATTGGTGCTGGCGGCGTTCGAGAAAACCCGCTGGATCTTCCTGCAACCGGTGCTGGTCTCCATGTTGCTGGTGATCGGTGTGCTGGTGGGTTGCGGCCTGACTTACGTCGAGTACCGCAAGAGCACCGAGATTCTCAGTATTCTGCTGGGCCCGGCGACCGTGGCGCTGGCCGTGCCGTTGTATCTGAATCTGCGACGCATCCGCCAATTGTTCTGGCCGATTTTTACTACGCTGGTGATAGGCGGGGTGGTCGCCACGGGCATGGGCGTCGCGCTGGGCTGGTGGTTCGGTGCCGATCACATGATCCTGATGACCATGGCGCCCAAATCGGTGACTTCGCCGATTGCCATGCTGGTGGCCGAACAAATCGGTGGTGTCGCGGCGCTGGCGGCGGTGTTCGTATTGATCACCGGGGTCATCGGCGCGATCTTCGGCCCGGCGCTGCTGACCCGCCTCGGCGTGCACAGCCCCGAGGCGCGGGGCATGGCGCTGGGCATGACGGCGCATGCGGTCGGTACATCGGTGGCGTTGCAGGAAAGCGATGAGTGCGGCGCCTTTGCGGCGCTGGCGATGAGTCTGATGGGCGTGGCCACGGCGGTGTTCCTGCCGTTGGCGGTGTCGATGGTGGTGTAAGGAAATGTCTATGAGTCTGCCGCTTTTTCCGCTGAACACGGTGCTGTTTCCCGGCTGCAACCTGGATTTGCAGATCTTCGAGGCGCGCTACCTGGACATGATCGGCCGTTGTATGAAACAGGGCGGTGGGTTCGGCGTGGTGTGCATCCTTGAAGGCCATGAAGTCGGCGCCGCACCCGAAGGTTTCGCCATGGTCGGTTGTGAAGCGCGGATCACTGATTTCCAGCAACAGGACAACGGCCTGCTGGGGATTCGGGTGCAGGGCGGGCGCCGCTTCATGGTGCAGCGCACTGAAGTGCAACGCGATCAACTGATCCTGGCCGAGGTCGACTGGCTGGATGAAGAGCCTGAGCAACCGTTGCAGGATGAAGACGCGGATCTGGTGGCACTGCTCAAGGCTCTGGCCGAACATCCTATGGTCGAGGCGCTGAACATGGGGACCGAAGCGGTCGGCCAGCAATCGCTGGCCAACCAGTTGGCCTATCTGTTGCCCTTCGCCGAAGAGGACAAGATCGATTTGCTGCAACTTGACGATCCACAGCAGCGACTGGATGCGATCCAGGCGCTGCTCGATGAGTTGCAGGGGGAGTTGTTTGCGTAAGGCGGGCTGACCGGGTCCGTTACTCTGGCCAGACGATATCGTTGGCGAACCAGTCCTTGCCCGGGGCCAGCGTCAGTATCGGCTTTCCGGCCTTGGCGACCTTGTCGATCAGAGCGTCATATTCATGCTGATTGTAGGCGCCACTGTGGGTTCGCGCCTCAATGGCCTGATTGGTGGACCATGGATCCGTCCCCGCCCGGACCATATCGTCGACTTTCGCCGCTCGTGTGTAGGTCGAGTCAAGCAACCAGAGGCGTTCGGAGTCGATGCCTTTTTTCGAGGTGGAGATCAGCGCTTCGAGATCATCTTCGGGAAACCACGTGCCGTCTTTTTCCGAGGACAGATTGAGCAGTTCGTTTTCCTCCTTGAGCACAACTTCCATTTTTCGGGTGTCGATGATGTAGGCGAAAGCGAACTTCTGGTTATGTCGAGTCGTTTCGTAGTTGCGTTCGAAGTCCAGCTCCACGTCAGACGCATCAGCCCCCTCGTTATCGGACTCGCCTGAATCGTGATCGGGCTCCCCGGGTTTCTTGCCGGGATATTTGTTCTTCTGGTTGTTGTAGAGCAGATATTCCGGATCCGGGGTTTTTCTGCCATTGCCGGAATACTCCTTGACCAGCTTAAGACTGACCGTTGCGCTGACCGGTGTTTCGGTCGTCGCCCCACTTGGATGTTTCATGCGAGGCAACATTACGCCGTCGGCATAAAACTCGAACGGCGTTCGCTCATCGCCCCTGAACAAACCGGGAATGTCGACGCGATACAGGCAGCCACTGCTGTTGCGCAGGTAACCCAGACTGGCCAGAAACCTGTCGTAAAAAGGCCGGCTCAGACTTTGGTCAATGTCGACCAGATCGGCGCGCCAGATCTTGCCGTTTCTAGTGGGGATGAGCAGCGGCTCGATTTCCTGTCGCAGTTGATCGAAGCGACCGGGGTCTTTGTCATCGAGCGAACGCAATCGATGCTGTTCTGCCCACTGCGGCATTTGCTGCGGGCTGTCGAGCAGGTCCTTGCGCAACTGCAGATGCTGCCCGGGTGAAAGATTGTAGCTGCGCAGGTGTTCAGTCACTTCATCCAGCGTCTTCTGAGGATGTAACCAGCGCAAACCATCCATGATCAGATCCTGCCTGGCATTGTCGGTCACCATCGGTTTGACCCAGTGCGGCCGACTGCCGCTCCTCTGGCCTTCTTCCCGAAAGCGTGCGATGTCCTGGCCATGAATGCCGTAAGCCTCCCAGATCTGATGATCCTTCCAGGCAGTCAGGTGAGTGGGCGAACCATTGAAACCGGCCGGAGGTTCGTCAACCCGTACCCAATAGTTGTCAGCACCCTTGAATCCGTAAAAATAATCGGCGTTCGGTGAGCTGTGGAAATGTTCGTGCCGTCGGTAATAACCCTGGGAGTCAAGCTGGATCCAGTGAGGCATAGGGTCCAGATGCACACCTGACAATGGCTGAAAAGGCTGCGGCTGTGAAATGGCCGGACGCTTGGTCTGCGTATCGCCCATTTCCGAGGACGGACGCTTGAGCGATGGTGCTCTCGGCGGTTGATGGGCAAGGCGCCACGTTGTTTCGCCCGGATCTCTGAGGATCAATGGGCCGGGCGTCAGTTTCCTGTACAGGTCGGTTACCCGATAGGCGCCACGGGCTGCGTCGAACTCCACATGCACGGTGCCGATGTCCTGGATATCGACAAAACGGCGGCCGACGACAAAGCGAAAACCATCGGCATCCGCTGCCTGCATATTGCGCAATAGCGCCGGGTTCAACAGGTAGCCGGTCAATCCGCTGTCTGTTGCGGACTGGATGTCGGGCAGGTCGGATATCTCAATTCCGGGCGGGGCGCCGTCATCGGAGTAGCTGCCCGAACTCCGCCCGGAAGGAGGGGCATGTTGGGCAGGAAGATCCGAATGTGGTCGATGCAGTATCGGTATTTCTACATCCGGACGCGGTCGATTGACGAGCGTGTCCGTTGGCGATTGCTGATTCACTCTTGGAGAGATTGATGACGGGGGTGTTTTTGGACGCATCGTGTCATTCCTTGACGATTGAAGTGTTTTTCCTTGTTGCGATTCAGTTTGTTGCTGCCATTGCGGTCGATCTGTTTTCGATGATCAGGCGTTCGGGATTGATGAGGCGCGTGGCGTCCCCGTCGGCTGTCCACTGGCCTGTTGCCGCGTTGTAGAAAATCTTTGCGTGAGGTGCATCGGGCAAATGGATGTTGTCGATGTGAACGCGATCGCTTTCCAGTATCTGCCGGTGTTTATGGTCGTTCGCCAGGGCGATGATTACTTGAGTCGACGCGCAGGACAGCGCGTTGACGGTATGCAGACCAATCACCTCGAACAGCGTGTTGACCCGATAGCGATGGCCCGAAGAGTCGATTACGTCGATGCTTTCCAGGGCCAGCGAAGCGTCGTTGCTGTCGGGCAGATGAATGTGAACACTGCCGATCTTGAGCAGGTCATCCTTGATGGAGAGGTGCCTGTCGCTGATCTCTTCCTGCAACTGTTGCGTATGAATGTGCCAGGTCGATGATCCCCGAAGGCTGGCGTCCGCTTCGGCGGTGGACAGGCGAATGGACATGTTGCTGGTCGGGTACAGCGCATACGTCGAGGATCGTCCTTCCAGCCAATAGGTCGCATTGTGATCGATGGCCTTGAAATCGATGCGTTGCGGAGTGTTCTTCAGGGTTCGCTTTTCGACAGAAGGTTTGACGAACAGGTAGGTGCCGGCGCGCGCTCGCAGCGAGGCACGGCTTTCCAGCGATCGGTAGCCCGGGTTTCTGGCATCTTCCAGAACATCGGTACGCGGATAGTCGAGCTCATAGGAAACACCATCCCGCATGACCAGGATGAAGGCGTGGTTCGTCTTCCAGCCCGATGTCAGGATGCCTGCGCCTCTGTCACTTTTGCTCCCCGCGCTTTCGATGACGGCGCCATGCAACGAGAGCAGTCCGGTACCAGGACCGAACGAAATCATGAAATGGACATCGTCGTAAGCAAGCACGGTAAATGCGTTTGTCTGCTGCGCGGTGACCGTATAGATCGCCCTGACTTCAGTAATGTCCTTGCTGTCGAAGTCGATATACAGCGTGCTGCGCGCGCCTTTGCCTGCCGGCGCTGCTTTCAGGACGGTGTGATAGTTCTGCCTGGAAACGAAGTAATGCGAGTGTGCTTTGGCGGACGGAATGTTGACCGGGTTGTTGAGTTGTACCGGGGATGGCTTGGCCACGCCGACGGTGATGACTTTGACTTGCAGGGGGAAGTCAGTCTGAGCTGCAATCTCGGCCGGCCAGTCTGGTTGCAAGTGGTAACCGTCCTGGGTGATGAATACCCATTTGTCGTTGTTCAGTACGCGTTTGCCATCGACGTTGCGGTACACCGCTTCGAGTACCAACTTGCGTAGCGGTGAGCGGGGATGGTCGTCACGCAATGACTCGATCACCAGAGCATGAGCGCGGATGAGCCAGCTCTGAACTGCTTCAAGTGTGGCCCCCAGATAAACCTTGCTGGGCTCCCGGCCATCCTCGGTGATGAGAATCTGGTGACTCAGGGGCGCGAGTTGGTAGGTATCGTTCCCGCTACCGCCGTCGACGCTGGCAAAGAGGCCTCGAACGGAAATGTGGTCATCCCCCGCACCGGCATTGACCTGATCTTGCCCGTTGGCGGTAATGACGTCGGCCTGATCCGATCCCCTGACCCGGTTATACGCGCCGGCCAGGGTTTCGACTTTCTCGATGGAGCTGAACGTGGAATGCAACACCGGTTCGATCGCCGGGTCCGCCGATCGCAACCCGAGCCTGCCGGTTTTCATGTCGATGTCGTAACCGAGGTAAAGCGGCGGATCCGGGATGTGATCCAGGTGCCTGTGAGTGCCTTGCAGCCACAGCAGGTCGGTACCGTCTCCCCCTTGCAGATGACTCGGTCGGATCTCTGCGCGAGAAAGTGCGTCGCTGGCGGACTGAAAAAGAAACGAATCGTCCCTGTCACCACCGCTGAGGTTTTTTTTGCCGTCGCCGTAACTGAAGAAATTCGGTTTGTCGCGTACCCCCTGCACCGTGTCATTACCGCCGCCGAGGTTCCAGAAAACCCCTTTGGCGGGGTCGCTCTTCACGGTGGTCACGATAGCGTCCGAGTCCGGCAGGCCGGCGCGTGCATCATAATGGTCATCGGTCTCGACGATGACTGGCACGTTCTCGGTGACGTAGGGTAATTCACCCTTGGCTTCATCCCACTGGTATCGATGGAAGCGCGTGGGTTGCAGCCTGACGTCGAACCGGCCGTTGACGATCGCGTCGACACTGTCCTTGAGTTCATTGTCGAGCCAGCGCAGGCTTTGGGTTTTCAAGGCCTTGGCGTAGTTGTTGGTGGTTCTCGCGACCAGATAGCGCTCCATGAGCGCCTTGTCCTGGTCTTGTCCGGTAAAAGCGAACCAGCCGGCACGCCAGCGTTCATTCACGGACAGCTCGATGTAATCGTCGATGTCGTCGACGGCCCGGACAGCGCCGTAGACTCTCGCGCCGATAATCATGATTGCCGCCGCTGCGATGCCCACCGGCCCCGCCGCCTGGAAGCCCGCCAGTGCCGCGCAGCCCAGCGCCAGAGACAGCGCGGCGCTGAACACGCTCAGCCCTCCGGTCACGTAGAGGTCCTGAGCTTCTTTTCCCTGGGTCTTGGCGGCATCGTTGAAGGATTTGATGGCGGTGTAGATATCAAAAGGCAGCGTCAGCACGCTGGCGATCAATCCCGCGCCCCGGCACAGCCACTTGCCCATGCCGGTCTTGCCGAATTGTTCAATGGCCGTCGAGCCCTGTCGGATCATATGTTCGCCCGTTCTGTTCAAGGCGTACTCGAATCCCAATGAGGTGATCTCCGCAAGACCACCGCCGACATTGATCAGGACCTCTCCCGTATGGCCTTTCTTGAGGGCTTCAATGGCGCCAGTGAATGCGCTGTACAGTCCGTACGCCTGCAATCCCACCCCCATGCTGGTCAAACTGCGACTCTTGACCTTGTCTACCCAGTTGGGCAAATGATCCGGCAGCGGATCTCTGCGTATGTCCAGGCGTTGTGTGGCATTCAGCAAACTGTTGATCTTGTTCATTGCCTTAGAGGATTCTCCGGTTGTCATCTCGCGCATCAGCGATGGGGCATCCGGTGAACGTTGTGTGACAATCTCATACAGCAGTGGCGCAACTTTCTGGCCTTCTTGTGTATTGACTGATTTGATGCGCTGCTCAACTTCGGCCGGGTCGAATTCCAGTGCATCGATGAATGTTTGATCGGGCTCGGGGAAATAGGTATTGGCTGCGGTGATGGCCTGGCCATTGAGCCGCCCGCCCAGGGCATGCAGTTCCTGACGGCTGACGCTCATTTCGCCTATGCGCAGAGGGCCGAACAGGCTGTCTGTATCACGCAGGCTCAGTGTCCGGCCGTGCAGAAAGGAAGTGTTGGTCTCTTTGTTAGTTGATGGGTTATTTATGTCGGAAATAATAATTGCAGTTGTAGGATTAGTTTCCGAAGTTGCTTCGAGCGGGATAGACAAGATCAATACTCTTCCATGAGGTGTTGAGAGTTCAATCTGTCATGTAATGATTTTTTTGATCAGGCCTATTGTTTTGCCAATTATATTTCTGGTTGTCGTTTTTATCGCGTTGACAAGTCTTTTGCTTTTGTTTAGAGCAAGTGCGGCTATAAGGTTCTTGTCGAAAAAGCAGCGAGTGAGTTCAGGAGCAGGACCGATCGCCGCTCACGGATTCGTCCCGAAGGCGAACCCGTGAAGCGACGAATGCGGCTCAATAGGCGTATCGAAGCAGGGTGTGTGGCAGGTGTCGCAGGACAAAGAAGCCAAACAGTGCGATGAGGGATGGAAGCACCAGCCACCAGATCTTTTGTGGCATCGGCTCAAGGGGGCTCTGGCGCTGGCTCAGCCATAGACACGCGGCACAGACGCACGCGGCGAGCATGGCTCCAGCCAGTACATCTGTCGGCCAGTGAGCACCCAGATATACCCGGGACATGGCAATCGCCAGTGCGGGGATGCACGCCAGCAGCAGCCAGGTCAGGCGCATTCTGGGTGGCTGTCCGCGACCGGCCAGTACCGCCAGGGTCAGGAACAGAGCGAACGATCCGGATGCGTGGCCGCTGGGCATGCTGTAGCTGGTCAGCGGGTCGGTCAGCACTTCCGGGCGTACCCGGGCGAAAAACAGCTTGGTCCCGGTATTGGCCAGCGCGGTGACGAGCAGGGTGCCGCCGGCGAAAATCGCCTGACGCCACTGGCGGCACAACAGCAACAGGCCCGTCAGCAAAATGCTGAACCCGAGCATGTTGCGAAACTCGCCAATCAGGGTGAAGACCACCGCAACTTCATCGAGCGCCGCGCTGCGGTGTTCCTGCACGAGGGTCATGACGCCCTGATCGAGTGCGGTCAGATAGGGGTAACCGACAAACAGGCCGATCAGGATCAGCAAACTCATGCTGCTGATCCAGGCCGTTGCCCGGCGATGACGGCGCAGGCTGCTGTTGGCACTCAGGCCGACCATCACCGCGATGCTGCCGGCAACGATCCCGGCCTGCAGCCAGAAACCCTCCGGCAGTGGCTGACGAATCGCCGCCCCGGTGGCCCAGCCCGGCAGCAGGTAGGCCAGGCTCCAGCCTGCAGCCGCCAGCAGGCTGACGGCGGCGAAGCGCGGGAAGGGCATGTCGCACATCCCGGCGACCATCGGCAGCATCGGGCGCAACGGGCCGATGAAGCGTCCGACCAGCAGGCTGGCGATACCGTAGCGCTGGAAATAGGTTTCCGCGCCCACCATCCATTCCGGGTGGTGGCGCAGGCCCGGCAGGCGCCGGATGTTCTGGTGGAAGTGCCGACCGAGGAAATACGAAACCAGGTCGCCGAGAATCCCGCCCATAAAACCCAGCAACAGCGTCTCGCTCAGCGACAGCGCACCGCTGCCGGCAAGTGCCGCCACGGCGAACAGCAACACCGTGCCGGGAACGATGATCCCCGCAATCGCCAGGCACTCGACAAAGGCCACGACGAACACCGCAGCAGCCAGCCACTGCGGATTGGCGGCCAGCCACCCGGTCACGCTATCGAGCCATGGGCTCATACAAAACACTCCATTTCATTGATTTCCCTGGCCGGCGTACCGCAGAGGGGGAAGTTCACAGCAGAAAATAATCGCGTCCTTCGACCTGACCCCGGCGCAGCGGGTTCCGGGTGCACCACTGGGCGTAGGCTGCATCGACGAAGCGATACATCAAATGCTCGTCACGCCCATGGGGGATGCCCAGGCGGGTGGTCTGGATGATCTGGCCTGGCGCGGGGCCGGTGTCTTCCACCAGCAGTATCTCGTGGTCGAAACGCTTGGCATCCCATACCGGTACTTTCAGCCCCAGGGCCTTGCACAGCAGGGTCTGCCCGGCGCAGAGCTTTTGCGACGGTCGCGGGCGACCCTGAGCGTCGGGGTTGTTCAGCAGCATCTGCGCCAGACTGGCCGGGCCGCTGATTTCATCGACCCACGGATAGGCCGATTTGATCAGCACCGCATTGCCCGGCCCCTGCGCACTGAAGTTCAGCGAATCGCCGCCACGGGCGTAGTACATATAGATGTGGCCGCCATCCAGAAACAAAGCTTTACGCTTTTCCGTGTAGCCGAGGGAGGCATGGCTGCCTTTTTCTTCGCAGTAATACGCTTCGGTTTCGATGATGCGGGCACTGAGCCACAGGTCGCCGACCCGGTGACGGATGACTTTGCCGAGCAGATCCCGGGCAAGCGTCTGGGCGTCACGGTCGAAAAAAGCGTCCGGAAGGCCCATCGGCAGGCGCTCGGCACGGGCGCGAACGGTCAGGTTGGACATGGCAAACGGTGATTCTCCAGGCGATAGAGGTCGTGATGATAACAATCCGAGCCTTAATTACGGCTGAACATCGGCAAATCGCCGCCCATTTCGACCATCCGCCTGTCACCGCTGTTAGTCCCGGGACGCGACAGCTATAATCTGCCGCTTTCCTCTTTGCCAAGACCCCAGCAGACCATGACTGAGTCCGTTCTTGACTATATGACCCGATTGGGTCGCGCCGCCCGCGAAGCTTCCCGGGTCATCGGCCGTGCCAGCACCGCGCAGAAAAACCGCGCCCTGCTGGCTGCCGCCAATGCCCTGGACGCCGCCCGCGCCGAGCTTGCGGCAGCCAATGAACAGGATCTGGCCGCCGGTCGCGCCAACGGTCTGGAGCCTGCACTGCTGGAACGTCTGGAACTGACCCCGGCGCGTATCGACGGGATGATCGTCGGTCTGCGTCAGGTGGCGGCCTTGCCGGACCCGGTCGGGGCGATCCGCGACATGAGCTTCCGTCCGTCGGGCATTCAGGTCGGCAAGATGCGCGTGCCGCTGGGCGTGATCGGGATCATCTACGAGTCCCGTCCGAACGTGACCATCGACGCCGCGAGCCTGTGCCTGAAGTCCGGCAACGCGACCATCCTGCGCGGCGGTTCCGAAGCGATTCATTCCAATCGCGCGATTGCCGCCTGCATCCAGCGCGGTCTGGCCGAGGCCGAACTGCCGGCCGCCGTGGTGCAAGTGGTGGAAACCACCGACCGTGCCGCTGTTGGCGCCCTGATCACCATGCCCGAGTACGTGGACGTGATCGTGCCGCGCGGTGGCCGTGGCCTGATCGAGCGCATCAGCCGTGACGCGCGGGTGCCGGTGATCAAGCACCTGGACGGCATTTGCCACGTCTATGTCAGCGAACACGCCGACCTGCCGAAAGCCCAGCGCATCGCCTTCAATGCCAAGACCTATCGCTATGGCATCTGCGGCGCGATGGAGACCTTGCTGGTCGATCAAAGTGTTGCGAAGGATTTCCTGCCGTCGATGGCTGCCCAGTTCCGCGAAAAAGGCGTCGAGCTGCGTGGTTGCGAGCGCACCCGGGCGATCATCGATGCCGTGCCGGCCAGCGAAGAAGACTGGGGCACCGAGTATCTGGCGCCGATTCTGTCGATCCGTGTGGTCGACGGTCTGGACCAGGCCATCGAACATATCAACCATTACGGCTCCCACCACACCGATTCGATCGTCAGCGAAAACCTTGCCGACACCCGCCAGTTCGTGGCTCAGGTCGACTCGGCGTCGGTAATGATCAACACCCCGACCTGCTTCGCCGATGGATTCGAATACGGATTGGGTGCCGAGATCGGCATTTCTACTGATAAGCTGCACGCCCGTGGCCCGGTGGGCCTTGAAGGACTGACCTGCGAGAAGTACATCGTGGTCGGTGATGGCCAGTTGCGCGGCCAGGCGACGGTCTGACTTGTCCGACCTCGACCTGAAAACGCCGAAATCCGGCAGGAAGTCTCGCCCCCGGCGCATTGGCGTACTGGGCGGGACGTTCGATCCGGTGCATGTCGGCCATTTGCGTGGCGCGCTGGAAGTCGCCGAAGCGCTGGGGCTCGATGAGCTGCGCATGATGCCCAGCGCCCGGCCGCCGCATCGCGATACTCCGCAGGTGTCGGCGCAGGATCGGCTGGCAATGGTTGAATGTGCGGTGGCCGGTGTGCCGCCGCTGGTGGTGGACGCCCGCGAATTGCAGCGGGACAAACCGTCCTGGACCATCGATACCCTGGAGTCGCTGCGTGCCGAAATGGCCGCCGAGACCCAGGTTTTTCTGCTTCTGGGCTGGGACGCATTTTGCGGCCTGCCCACTTGGCACCGCTGGGAAGAGTTGCTCCAGCATTGCCACATCCTGGTGCTACAGCGCCCGGACGCCGACAGCGAACCGCCGGATGCCTTGCGCAACCTGTTGGCAGCGCGTTCGGTGAGCGACCCGCTGGCCCTGAAAGGGCCGAGCGGACAGATTGCATTCGTCTGGCAGACACCGCTCGCGGTTTCCGCCACCCAGATCCGTCAACTGCTGGCCAGCGGTAAGTCGGTACGTTTCCTGGTGCCCGACGCGGTCCTGGCCTACATCGATGCGCACGGTCTGTATCGTGCGTCGAACTGAACAAGGCGTGCTCGAGTAACACGATCATCGTGGGACGAGACGCCGAATACATGAGCAAAACGAGTTTTATATGACTGACAAAGACCAAACCAAAGTAAAGCGCAAAGGCACGTTCAAGAGCGCTCCGCTGCCAGAGCCGGTCAACACCAACGAGCCGCTGAAAGGCGACGAGCTGGTCAAGATTGCCGTGGCTGCCCTGGAAGACGTCAAGGCCCAGGACATCCAGATCATCGATGTGCGCGACAAGCAAAGCATCACTGACTACATGATCATCGCCACCGGTACTTCCAACCGCCAGATCAACGCGATGCTGGACAAGGTTCGCGAAGAAGTGAAAAAGCAGGGCGCCAAGCCGCTGGGCGAAGAAGGCAAGGGCGACAGCGACTGGGTGCTGCTGGACCTGGACCTGGTGATCGTGCACATGATGACCGCCTCGGCTCGTCAGTTCTACGACCTGGAACGCCTGTGGGCCGGTGCCGAGCAAAGCCGTGCGGCGGACGCCAAGCACCACAGCCCGGAAAACACCCACGAGCATTTCACCAAGCTCAACAAAGACCAGCTGTAAGGGACGCGCTGTGCGACTGCGACTGATCGCCGTCGGTTCACGCATGCCCAAGTGGGTGGAAGAAGGCTGGCATGAATATGCCAAGCGTCTTCCGTCCGAGCTGGCGCTGGAACTGGTGGAAATACCGCTCAATACCCGTGGCAAGAATGCCGACGTGGCGCGCTTCATCCGTCAGGAAGGCGAAGCCATGCTGGCCAAGGTCGGGCAGAACGAGCGGATCGTCACCCTCGAAGTGCACGGCAAGCCCTGGAGCACCGAGCAGCTGGCGGTCGAACTCGACCGTTGGCGGCTGGACTCGCGCACGGTCAATTTCATGGTCGGCGGCCCCGAAGGGCTGGCGCCGGAAGTCTGTGCACGCGCGGATCAGCGCTGGTCGTTGTCGCCGTTGACGCTGCCGCACCCGTTGGTGCGCATCCTCATCGGCGAGCAGTTGTATCGTGCCTGGACCGTGTTGTCCGGCCACCCTTACCACAAGTAATCCTGCCCTCATGTCCCAGCCGATCCGCATCAAGGACCACGAAAAAGACGCCCGCCTGGTGCGTAGCCGCGTCGTGTTCGGGGCCATTGCGGTGGTGTTGCTGATCTGCGTGCTGATTGCCCGGCTGTATTTCCTGCAGGTCATCCAGTACGAGTATCACTCGACCCTGTCGGAAAACAATCGGGTGCATGTCCAGCCGATCCCGCCGACCCGCGGCCTGATCTACGACCGTAACGGCGTGGTAGTGGCGGACAACCGTCCGAGCTTCAGCCTGAGCATGACCCGCGAGCGCTCCGGCGACTGGCAGCAGGTGCTCGACGTGATCGTCGAAGTGCTGGAGCTGACGCCGGAAGACCGGGTGATCTTCGAGAAGCGCATGCGTCAGGGACGCCGGCCGTTCGAGCCGGTGCCAATCCTGTTCGAGCTGACCGAAGAGCAGATTGCCCGGATCGCGGTGAACCAGTTCCGCCTGCCGGGTGTGGAAGTGGTCGCGCAACTGGTGCGTCACTATCCGCAAGGTGCGCATTTTGCGCACTCGGTGGGTTACATGGGGCGGATCAACGAGAAAGAGCTGAAAACCCTCGACCCGGTCAACTACAGCGGCACTCACCACATCGGCAAGACCGGCATCGAGCGCTTCTACGAAGCCGAACTGCATGGCCAGGTGGGTTACGAAGAGGTCGAGACCAACGCTCGGGGCCGCGTGTTGCGCGTGCTCAAGCGTACCGATCCGGTGCCGGGCAAGGACATCGTACTGAGCCTCGACATCAAGTTGCAGGAAGCCGCCGAAGCTGCACTGGGCGGGCGACGCGGCGCAGTGGTGGCGCTGGACCCGAGCACTGGCGAAGTGCTGGCGATGGTCAGTCAGCCGAGTTTCGACCCGAACCTGTTCGTTACCGGCATCAGCTTCAAGGCGTACGCCGAGCTGCGCGATTCCATCGATCGGCCACTGTTCAACCGTGTGCTGCGCGGTCTGTACCCGCCGGGTTCGACGATCAAGCCGGCGGTAGCGATTGCCGGTCTGGACGCGGGCGTGGTGACGGCGTCGAGCCGCGTGTTCGACCCGGGTTACTACATGCTGCCCAACTACGATCACAAATACCGCAACTGGAACCGCACCGGGGACGGCTTCGTCGACCTCGACACGGCGATCATGCGGTCCAACGACACCTACTTCTATGACCTGGCGCACAAGCTCGGCATCGACCGGTTGTCGGCCTACATGAACAAGTTCGGCATCGGCCAGAAGGTCTCGCTGGACATGTTCGAAGAATCCCCAGGCCTGATGCCGTCCCGCGAGTGGAAGCGCGCGACCCGGCGTCAGGCGTGGTTCCCGGGCGAGACCCTGATTCTCGGGATCGGCCAGGGCTATATGCAATCGACCCCGCTGCAACTGGCCCAGGCCACTGCGCTGGTGGCCAACAAGGGTGTGTGGAACCGTCCGCACCTGGCCAAGACCATCGAGGGCGAGAAGCCGAAGGATGAAAACCCGATGCCGGACATCGTCCTGCGCGATCCGTCGGACTGGAACAAGGTCAATCACGGCATGCAGCAAGTGATGCACGGTGCCCGGGGGACGGCGCGCAAGGCTTCGATCGGCGCGCAATACCGGATCGCCGGCAAGTCGGGCACGGCCCAGGTGGTCGCGATCAAGCAAGGCGAGAAATACGACCGCTCCAAAGTGCAGGAGCGCCATCGCGACCACGCCTTGTTCGTCGGGTTTGCACCGGCCGACAACCCGAAGATCGTGGTGTCGGTGATGGTCGAGAACGGTGAATCCGGCTCCGGCGTCGCCGCGCCAGTGGTACGTCAGGTGATGGATGCCTGGCTGCTGGATCAGGACGGACGCTTGAAGGCCGAATACGCCAGCCCTATCAGTGCGGAGGCTACGGCCCGTGAAGAATAATTTCGATCGCATGCTCTCAAGCGAGGATGTGATGCGTCGCCGGGCGACGCTGTTGCAACGCCTGCATATCGATGGCCCTTTGCTGGTTCTGCTGCTGATCCTCGCAGCCGGCAGCCTGTTCGTGCTGTATTCGGCCAGCGGCAAGAGCTGGGACCTGCTGGGCAAACAGGCCACGTCGTTCGGCATCGGTCTGGTGTCGATGATCGTCATCGCCCAGTTCGAACCACGGTTCATGGCCCGTTGGGTGCCGCTCGGCTATGTGGTCGGGGTGGTGTTGCTGATGGTGGTGGACATCATGGGCCACAACGCCATGGGTGCGACACGCTGGATCAACATTCCCGGGGTGATCCGCTTCCAGCCGTCGGAATTCATGAAGATCCTGATGCCGGCGACCATCGCCTGGTACCTGTCCAAACGCACGCTGCCACCACAGCTCAAGCACGTCGGGATCAGCCTGATGTTGATCGGCGTGCCGTTCATTCTGATCGTGCGTCAGCCGGATCTGGGCACGTCGCTGCTGATTCTGGCCGGCGGTGCGTTCGTGCTGTTCATGGGCGGATTGCGCTGGCGCTGGATCCTCAGCGTGCTGGCCGCCGCCGTACCCGTGGCGATCGCCATGTGGTTCTTCATCATGCACGACTACCAGAAGCAGCGGATCCTGACCTTCCTCGACCCGGAAAGCGATCCGCTGGGCACCGGCTGGAACATCATTCAGTCGAAGGCCGCAATCGGTTCCGGCGGCGTGTTCGGCAAGGGCTGGCTGCTGGGCACCCAGTCGCACCTGGACTTCCTGCCGGAAAGCCACACCGACTTCATCATTGCGGTGCTGGGCGAAGAGTTCGGGCTGGTGGGCATCTGCGCGCTGTTGCTGATCTATCTGCTGCTGATCGGTCGCGGTCTGGTGATTACCGCCCAGGCCCAGACGCTGTTCGGCAAATTGCTCGCCGGCGCGTTGACCATGACGTTTTTTGTTTATGTTTTCGTCAACATCGGTATGGTCAGTGGCCTGTTGCCGGTGGTGGGGGTGCCGTTGCCGTTCATTAGCTACGGCGGAACTTCGCTGGTGACACTGCTGTCAGCGTTTGGGGTTTTGATGTCGATCCATACGCATCGCAAATGGATCGCACAGGTTTGAATAAGGTGAAGAGTTCAATGCAAGTAATGCGTGACTGGGCGACACGATACGCACCGTGGCTCGGCCTGGTAGGCATCCTTGGCAGCGCGCAGGAGGCGCTGGCCGGCGATTACGAAGGCTCGCCCCAGGTGGCCGAATTCGTCGGTGAAATGACCCGCGACTACGGTTTCGCCGGTGAGCAATTGATGGCGGTTTTCCGCGAGGCACAGCGCAAACAGGCGATCCTCGACGCCATTTCCAAACCCGCCGAACGGGTCAAACAGTGGAAAGAATACCGGCCGATGTTCATCACCGACGCGCGCATCGCCCGTGGCGTGGACTTCTGGCGCCAGCACGAGGCTGTACTGGCCCGTGCCGAGCAGGAGTACGGCGTTCCGGCCCAGGTGATCGTGTCGATCATCGGCGTTGAAACCTTTTTCGGACGTAATACCGGTAATTACCGGGTGATCGATGCCTTGTCCACGCTCGGATTCGACTATCCTCCCCGTGCCGAATTTTTCCGCAAGGAGCTGCGTGAGTTCCTGCTGCTGGCTCGGGAAGAGCAGGTCGACCCGCTGACCCTCAAGGGTTCCTATGCCGGGGCGATGGGCCTGCCGCAGTTCATGCCGAGCAGTTTCCGCGCCTATGCGGTGGATTTCGACGGCGATGGCCACATCAATATCTGGAACAACCCGGATGATGCGATCGGCAGCGTCGCCAGCTATTTCAAGCGTCACGGCTGGGTGGCCGGCGAGCCGGTGGTCAGTCGTGCCGATGTTCGGGGCGAGCAGGTGGATGAAGGTTTGACCACTGGCATCGAACCGACGAAAACCGTCGGGGAGTTGCGAGCGCTGGGCTGGTCAAGTCATGATGCGCTGCGCGATGATATGCCGGTTACTGCATTTCGCCTGGAAGGCGACAATGGTCCTGAATACTGGATGGGCCTGAAGAATTTCTACGCGATCACGCGTTATAACCGCAGCGTGATGTACGCCATGGCTGTACATCAACTGTCTGAAGAGCTGGTAAAAGCACGGGGCGTCAAGTAATGCAGGCATTGCCTATCAAAAAACCCCTGAAGCTGGTGGCATTCGCCGCGTTGGCGGTACTGGTCGCCAGTTGCTCGACCAGCCGTGCGCCCACTCAGAAATACGCCTCCAATACCGTTCGTGCTCAACCGGGCCTGGACATCAACCGGGCCCACAAGGACGGCGCGCCGTGGTGGGACGTCGATGTATCGCGTATCCCGGACGCCACGCCGACCCTGCACACCGGTCCGTACAAGGCCAACCCGTACACCGTGCTGGGCAAGACCTACTTCCCGTTGCAGGAATCCAAGACCTACGTCGCCTCGGGCACCGCGTCCTGGTACGGCACCAAGTTCCACGGTCAGAACACCGCCAACGGCGAGGTCTATGACCTGTATGGCATGAGTGCCGCCCACAAGACCTTACCGCTGCCAAGTTACGTTCGGGTGACCAACCTGGACAACAACAAGAGCGTGATCCTGCGAGTCAACGACCGCGGCCCGTTCTATTCGGACCGGATCATCGACTTGTCCTACGCCGCAGCCAAAAAGCTCGGTTATGCCGAAATCGGCACCGCGCGGGTCAAGGTCGAGGGCATCGACCCGCAACAATGGTGGGCCGCCAAGGGCCGTCCGGCGCCTTTGATGCTCAACGAGCCGCAAGTCGCGCAGAATACTGCGCCGGTGATCACGGCTTCGGCCGGTACCATCGAGCAGTGGACGCCACCGCCGCAGCAACATGCCTCTGACACTGTCCCTGTACAGATCGGCGCAAAAAAAAACGCTTCTGCACCAGCGTCTGGCCAGTATCTGCAGGTGGGCGCGTTCGCCAACCCGGACGCTGCAGAACTCCTGAGGTCGAAGCTCAGCGGGATGGTGAGCGCTCCGGTGTTCATCAGCTCGATCGTGCGCAATCAGCAGACCCTGCACCGGGTACGCCTGGGACCGATCGGTTCGCCGGGTGAAATTGCCCAGGTACAGAACAGCGTGCGCTCGGCCAACCTTGGTTCGCCAAGCGTGGTCACCGAGTAAGTAATACGTAGCACTTGATTGACGGTTCGCCAGCGATTGGGGGGTGAACCAGGTTGTTGGCTCGTCGAAGAACAAAAGCCCGGCAAAGGGTGACTGGAGTGAGCAACTGAACACGCGATGGCCCGTTAGAAAGCCATCTGATTAATTTTGCCCGCAAGGGCAGTTTCCATTAGCGATTTCGAGAGACGGATGAACATCACCACCTTTGCCAAACGCCTGTGTCTGCTAGTCCCGCTGCTCCTCTCGCCAGCCGCCTTCGCGGCCGAGATGATGCCGTCGCCACCACAACTGGCCGCCAAAGCCTACGTGCTCATGGATGCCAACAGCGGCAACGTGCTGGTGGAGAACAACGGTGACCAGCGTCTGCCACCGGCCAGCCTGACCAAACTGATGACCGCGTACATCGCCACGCTGGAAATCCGTCGCGGCCAGATCGGTGAAAACGACCCGGTGACCGTCAGCGAAAACGCCTGGCGCACCGGCGGTTCGCGGATGTTCATCAAGGTCGGCTCGCAGGTGACTGTCAGCGACCTGCTGCACGGCATCATCATCCAGTCCGGCAACGACGCCAGCGTCGCGGTGGCTGAACACATCGCCGGCAGCGAAGATGCCTTCGCCGACCTGATGAACAAGACCGTCGCCGATCTGGGCATGACCAACACTCACTTCATGAACCCGACCGGTCTGCCGAACCCAGAGCACTACTCGTCGGCTCACGACATGGCGATCCTGGCGCGCGCAATCATCCACGAAGACCCGGCTCACTACGCGATCTACTCGCAGAAAGAGTTCTTCTGGAACGGCATCAAGCAACCTAACCGCAACCTGCTGCTGTGGCGCGACAAGACCGTCGACGGTCTGAAAACCGGTCACACCGACGAAGCCGGCTACTGCATGGTGTCCTCGGCCGTACGTGACGGCATGCGCCTGATCGCCGTGGTGTTCGGCACCAACAGCGAAGTGGCTCGCGCCGCCGAGACCCAGAAGCTGCTGACCTACGGTTTCCGCTTCTTCGAAACCCAGACCTTCTATCAGAAGGGCACCGAACTGGCTCAGGCTCCGGTGTGGAAGGGCACGACCAATCAAGTCAAGGCCGGCCTGGCTGAAGACCTGACCATGACCCTGCCGAAAGGCCAGCTGAAGAAGCTCGCTGCCAGCATGACCATGAACCCGCAACTGACCGCGCCAATCGCCAAGGGCGACGTGATCGGTAAAGTCGAAGTGAAACTGGACGACAAGGTAGTGCACAGCGCCAACCTGATCGCCCTGGACGCTGTCGAGGAGGGTGGTATCTTCCGCCGCATGTGGGATAGCATCCGTCTATTCTTCTACGGCTTGTTCAACTGATTTGAGTTGACCAGCATGGCCCCGTTCCAGTCCGGAGCGGGGCCTTGTTCGTTACCGGGCTTACGCTTACGAGGCCGTTACGCCATGACCGATACCGAAGTAAAGGCGCCAAAGATCGAATTTCCGCAGGTTGATTATCCGGTTAAGGTGATCAGCGACACGGGCGTCGGCAATAAAGACAAGATCATCGACATCGTCAAGAAACACGCCAAGATCAACGATGAGCGTGTGGACGAGCGTCAAAGCAGCAACGGCAAGTACACCACCATTCAGTTGCACATTGTCGCGACCGACCAGGATCAGCTGTACAACATCAACAGCGAACTGCGTGCGACCGGATTCGTGCACATGGTGTTGTGATGTCCGGCACGCTGGGCTTTCGCGAGCTTGGCCAGATGACTTACGAGCCGGTCTGGCATGCCATGCAACGCTTTACCAACGAACGCGGCAGTGATGCCGCCGACGAAATCTGGCTCGTCGAACACCCGCCGGTGTTCACCCAGGGCCAGGCCGGCAAGGCCGAACACCTGCTGCTGCCGGGGGATATTCCGGTGGTGCAGGTCGACCGTGGCGGGCAGGTGACCTACCATGGCCCCGGCCAATTGGTGGCGTACCTGCTGCTTGATGTGCGAAAACTGGGTTTTGGCGTACGCGACCTGGTCACGCGCATGGAGCGGTGCCTGATCGAACTGCTGGCCAGCTATGGTGTGACCGCTGTGGCCAAGCCAGATGCTCCCGGCGTCTATGTCGATGGAGCGAAAATCGCTTCTCTGGGTTTGCGGATTCGCCACGGTTGTTCCTTTCATGGGCTGGCCTTGAACGTGGACATGGACCTGGAACCGTTTCGACGGATTAATCCCTGCGGCTACGCCGGGCTGGCGATGACCCAGCTGAGCGATCACGCAGGATCGATTGAATTTGCCGAGGTAAGTGCCCGGCTGCGCGCGCAGCTCGTCAAACACCTCGACTATGCTGAGCAGACGACCCTGACGGGCGGAATCGACTGATATGACTACTGATGCAGTGCAAACCATGATCCCGACGCTCGACGTGACCGAGCGCCCGGCCCCGCGTCCCAAGGTTGAAGCGGGCGTCAAGCTGCGCGGCGCCGAGAAGGTTGCACGCATCCCGGTGAAGATCATTCCGACCACCGAACTGCCGAAGAAACCCGACTGGATCCGCGTGCGCATCCCGGTTTCGCCGGAAGTCGACCGCATCAAGAGCCTGCTGCGCAAGCACAAGCTGCACAGCGTCTGCGAAGAAGCGTCCTGCCCGAACCTGGGCGAGTGCTTCTCCGGCGGCACCGCGACCTTCATGATCATGGGTGACATCTGCACCCGTCGTTGCCCGTTCTGCGACGTGGGTCATGGCCGTCCGAAACCACTGGACGTCAACGAGCCGGAAAGCCTGGCCATCGCCATTGCCGACCTGAAGCTCAAGTACGTGGTGATCACCTCGGTTGACCGCGATGACCTGCGTGACGGCGGTGCCCAGCACTTTGCCGACTGCATCCGCGAAATCCGCAAGCTGTCGCCGAACGTGCAGCTCGAGACCCTGGTCCCGGACTACCGTGGCCGCATGGACATCGCCCTGGAAATCACTGCTGCCGAGCCGCCGGATGTGTTCAACCACAACCTGGAAACCGTGCCGCGCCTGTACAAGGCTGCGCGTCCGGGTTCGGACTACCAGTGGTCGCTGACCCTGCTGCAACGCTTCAAGCAGATGATGCCGCACATTCCGACCAAGTCCGGTCTGATGCTGGGTCTGGGCGAGACTGACGAAGAAGTCATCGAAGTCATGAAGCGCATGCGCGAACACGACATCGACATGCTGACCCTTGGCCAGTACCTGCAACCGTCCCGCAGCCACTTGCCGGTGCAGCGTTTCGTGCACCCGGACACCTTCGCCTGGTTCGCCGAGGAAGGTTACAAGATGGGCTTCAAGAACGTCGCGTCCGGCCCGTTGGTGCGTTCTTCGTACCACGCCGACGAGCAGGCGAAACTGGTCAAGGCCGAGCTGCTCGGTTCCTGATTCAGCGCTGAATGAGAAAATGCCCGCCGGGGTTTACCGCCCGGCGGGCATTTTTTTGCCCGGCCTACACTCGTTACTGATTTTTCCTGCAACCTGCGGCGCGGTGGAGCCTCTTCTGTTTGTCGCCGTTCCTGACTACTGTGTGAGCATGACTTCACACAGGGAGATCCATGGATGACCGTTCGACCTACCCACACCCTTTTTCCGCACAAACCTGTGCCGGCGCTGCCGTCGGAAGGGCTGATAGGCGTCATTGCGCCAGCCGGCCCCGGCGCTCTGGACACCGAAAAGGCCGTTCAGTGGATGCGCGCCCGAGGTTACGGTTTGCGGGTGTTCCCTGGCGTCTACGAGAAGGATGGCTATCTGGCCGGCAGCGACGAAGTGCGGCTCAACGATCTGCACGCGGCGTTCGCTGACGAAGAGGTCGATGCAATCATTTGCCTGCGGGGTGGTTATGGCACCCCAAGGTTGCTCGACCGGATCGATTACGACCTGCTCAGTCGCCATGCCAAGCCCTTCGTCGGTTACAGCGACATCACCGCGCTGCATCTGGCCATCAGTCGCTACGCAGGCTTCGTGACCTTTCACGGCCCTCTATTGAATGCCGATCTGCTGGGGGACAAGGAGCCGCCGACGGTGACGTCGTTCTTCGCCATGCTGCGCGGGCAGTTGAAGGCCGGCAGTGTACTGAGTCATCCGGTGGCTTATCCATTGACCACGGTTGAGCCCGGCATTGCCCACGGGCGTCTGCTGGGCGGCAATCTGGCGATGATCGCCGCGACCTTGGGCACGCCTTACGAAATCGATGTCGAAGGGGTGATTCTGCTCATCGAGGATGTCAACGAGCCGCTGTATCGGATCGACCGCTTGCTGACCCAGATGCGTCTGGCGGGAAAACTGGCCAGATTGCGCGGCGTGTTGGTCGGGGATGTGGCGGGCGTGGATACCGAGGCCTTGAACCGTTTACTCAAGCAGACCTTTGAACCGTTGCGGATTCCAGTGCTGGCGGGCTGGCGCAGCGGGCATTGTGATCCGAACCTGACGTTGCCGATGGGCGCGCTGGTCCGACTGGATGCGGGGACGAAAGAGTTGATGCTGGAGCAGGATGTAGTCACCAGACGATAGGTTTTTCATCGTCTGTGAGTCAGTCATCGCGGGCAAGCCCGCTCCCACAAAGTTTATGGTGTACACAGATATTGTGATCACCACCGGACCTGTGGGAGCGGGCTTGCCCGCGATGCTTTTACTGGTTACGCAGGCTTTCCAGCAGCTTATGCGTCGGATAGCCATCCGCCGGCCAGCCAAAGGACTGCTGTGCACTGCGGATCGCCTTGCGCGTATTGGCGCCGATGATGCCATCAGCGGTGCCCGCGTCGTAGTTGCGCGCGGTCAGCAGGTTCTGCAGTTCGATCCTTTCGGTGCGGCTCAACGGCAGGTCATCTTTTGGCCAGGTGCCATTGATCAGGCCGGCACCGTTGAAGCGTTCGGACAACAGGCTGACGGCCAGGGCATAGGACGACGAGTTGTTGTACTTGAGGATCGCCCGGAAGTTGTCGAGGATCAGGAACGCCGGGCCACGATAGCCCGCCGGCAGCAGCAGGGCAGCCGACAACTGCTCGGAGCCAGCCGGTGCCTGGCCACCGTTGGGCAGGATCACACCCAGTTGCCGCCATTCGGCGACACTTTTGCGAATCGCACCGTCGGCCAGGGTGTAGTTGAAACCGCTCGGCAGTTGCACTTCGAAGCCCCACGGCTGGCCACGCTGCCAGCCGGAGCTTTGCAGGTAATGCGCGGTAGAGGCCAGCGCATCGGCCGGGCTGCCCCAGATGTCTCGGCGACCGTCACCGTCGAAATCCACCGCGTGGGTGTTGTAGGTGGTCGGGATGAACTGCGTCTGGCCCATGGCGCCGGCCCAGGAGCCGAGCATTTTCTCTGGCGTGATATCGCCCTGTTGCAGGATTTGCAGCGCCGCGATCAGTTGCGCGTGGGCAAAGCCCGGGCGGCGGCCTTCATAGGCCAGGGTCGCCAGGGAGTTGATCACCGACTTGGTGCCCTGGAACTGGCCGAAATTGCTTTCCATCCCCCACACCGACACCAGCGCCTGGCGATCGACGCCATAGCGTTGCTCGATGCGTTGCAGGATGTCGGCGTACTGGTTGATCAGCGCCTGGCCTTTGCGCACGCGCAGCGGCGACAGGGCACCATCCAGGTATTCCCACACCGGCCGGGCGAACTCTGGCTGGCTGCGGTCGGCACGGATCACGCTGGCGTCGAAACTGACGTTGGCAAAGGCGCGATCGAAGACGTCGGCACGAATGCCGGCGGCCAGGGCGTCCTTGCGAAAGCCTGCCTGCCACTCGGCGAATGTCTGGGTCGGTTGCAGGTCGAGATCATCCCCGGACGGCACTACCGGCGGAATGATCGCAGGGGCCGTGGCAACAGGAGCGGTCTGAAGCGGTTGCGCGTCGGCGGCGGTGGGTTTCTCCGCGCAGGCGACAAGCAGTATGAAACTTGTGGCAGCGATCAGTTGGCGAACGGGCCAACGACGGGAAAGACTGAGGGGCATGCACAGGTCCAGGGGATACGAATCAGGTGCAGACCTTAACATGAGGAAGGGGTGCTGCGCTTCAAGCGGCCAGAAAGTAAGAAGCCTCCCAGCTGTCAGACTGGAAGGCTTCGCGGCGGTAGCTGCCTTTACCCTTGGTTGGTCGTTCCTGGCGGCTGCGGAACAGGGGTTGGGCGACGATGGATTTGGCCTTGTTATGGCCATGTTTCGATGGCTTTTTGCTCATGAGGGTTCTCGCGAGTGAGTGGGTTTTGCGCGGCAAATGATCTGCCGATGTCGAGCGTCTGTCTATAGGACGGAAGGCGGGATGTTCTGTAGGAAACGGTCTGTACAAAAAAACGGGATCGCAGTGTGCGATCCCGGGTTTCATTCGGCAGGTAACGTCAGACGCTGACCGGCCATCAACAGCGCCAGCCGACTGAGGCTCATCCATGGTGAGCCGGCTGCCTGACCCTTGATCTGCGCATCGATGCGCTGGGCTTCGAGCAACAATTGCGCCCAGCGTTGCGCCGAGTAGCGTTGCAGGGCTTTGCTCATCAGCGGTTTGCGCTTGTCCCAGACCGGCGGTTTAGCCTGACTGAAGCACTTGTCCAGCGGCGTGCCCTGGCTGTATTGCAATGAGATATTAGCCAGCAGGCGCAGCTCCCGGGCCAGGGCCCAGAGGATCACCGGCGGCTCGACCCCTTCGCCGCGCAGCCCTTCGAGCATGCGCAGTGCGTGAGCAGGTTCACCGTTGAGCACTGCATCGGTCAGGCCGAACACGTCAAAACGCGCACTGTCGGCCACGGCGGCCTGCACGGTTTCGACGCTGATCTGCCCACCCTCGGCCATCAGCTTGAGCTTCTCGATCTCCTGCGCAGCAGCGAGCAGGTTGCCTTCGACTCGCGCGGCGATCAATTCGACGGCGTCCTGACTGGCTGACAACCCAGCCTGGGACAGGCGTTGGCGAATCCAGCTCGGCAACTGGTTGGCGTCAACCGGCCAGATCTGGATGAACTGGGTCTGCTGACCCTCGACCAGCGCCTTGCCCCACTTGGTCTTCTGCGCGCTGCCGTCCAGCTTGGGCAAGCTGATCAGCAGCACCGTGTCTTCGGCGGGGCGCGAGCAGTATTCGATCAGTGCGGCAGCGCCCTTGTCACCGGGCTTGCCGGAGGGCAGGCGCAGTTCCAGCAGACGCTTTTCAGCGAACAGCGACATGCTGGCGCCGGCCTGCAGCAACGTACCCCAATCGAAATTGGCGTCGGCGGCGAAGACCTGGCGTTCGTCGAACCCTTGCTGACGGGCAGCGGAGCGAATGGCGTCGGCAGCTTCCTGACACAGCAGCGGGTCATCGCCGCTGATGATGTAGACCGGCGCGAGGGCGCCTTGCAGGTGTTTGCCGAGTTGGGCGGGAGCGAGCTTCATAAGAGACGGCGAACGGGGCGCCTGAGCGCCCCGAACGTCTTACTGCTTAGGCAGTTCGAGCGGCGACTGACGCGGGGTTTCCGCTTCAGCCTTCTGCGCCGCTTCCAGGGCGTCGGCTTCTGCCTTGGCCCGGTCATTGGCAGCTTTTTGCAGGGCGTCCAGCTGAGCCGGAGTCAGCTGTTGCAGGCGCAGTATCATGCGCTGTACCAGCTCACGACGTGTTTCGGCGCGTGCATCGTTGGCTTCCTGATCGGAACCCACCAGGTTGTTGCCGTCGTGGATGAATACCTTCTGCACTTCAAGCTTGTCGCTTTTGAGCAGCAGGTCTTTTTCGCCACGGATATCGTAGTTGAGCACGGTGCTCACCTGATATTCGCCGGTACGGCCTGCGCCGGCGTAGCTGAGGATACGCTGGTTCTCTTGCTCATCAGCCAGGTAAAGCTTGTACGGCGCACCGGAGACAATCTTGACGCCGCTGGCCTCCAGCACCTGACGCAGTTGGGTGACGGTTTCGCCGTAGGCGTTGCGGGCGCTCAGGTCGAGCTCCTTGATCGCCAGTTCGGTGGTGCCGGTGCCGCGCAGCTGGAAACCACAGGCGCTCAACAGGACGGCGAGGCCCATCACCAGCAGATTGCGTTTGATCATTGTGTTGCTCCCCTTGAAACCATGTGGGCCGACCCTGCGGCCCGAAAGGTTTTACAGGGCGCCAGGCAAAACCCGGCGCCCGATCCAATTAGCTGGCGACGATATTGACCAGTTTCCCGGGCACTACGATCACTTTGCGAATAGTCAGGCCGTCGACGAAGCGCAGCACGTTTTCGTTGGCACGGGCCGCGGCTTCGACTTCTTCACGGGTTGCGGCAGCCGGCATTTCGATCTGGCCGCGCAGCTTGCCGTTGACCTGGATGACCAGGGTCAGGCTGTCCTGCACCAGTGCGCTTTCGTCCAGCACCGGCCAGCCTGCGTCGATCACAGGATCGGCGTGACCCAGGCGATTCCACAGCTCGTGGCTGATGTGCGGCGTGATTGGCGCCAGCAGCAGCGTCACGGTTTCCAGGCCTTCCTGAACCAGTGCGCGATCCTGTTCGGTTGCCTGCGCGGCTTTTTCCAGCACGTTCATCAGCGTCATCACCTGGGCGATGGCGGTGTTGAATTTGTGGTTCTGGCCGACGTCATGGCTGGCCTGCTTGATCGCCTGGTGAATCGCACGACGAATGACTTTCTGTTCGTCATTCAGGCTGGCGACGTCCAGTTTGCCCGGCAGGCCCTGAGTGACGTGGGCCTGAGCCAGACGCCAGACGCGCTTGAGGAAGCGGTGCGAGCCTTCCACGCCGGAGTCGGACCATTCCGCGCTCATGTCAGGTGGCGAAGCGAACATCATGAACAGACGGCAGGTGTCGGCGCCGAACTGATCGATCATCGATTGCGGGTCGACGCCGTTGTTCTTCGACTTGGCCATCTTCTCGGTGCCGCCGATTTCCACCGGCAGGCCGTCGGCGATCAGCTTGGCGCTGATGACCTTGGCCTTGCTGTCGCGCTCGAGTTCCACGTCCGCCGGGTTGAACCAGGTGTAGGCACCGTTGGCTTCACGACGATAGTAAGTCTCGGCGACCACCATGCCCTGGGTCAGCAGGTTCTTGAACGGCTCGTTGGAGCTCACCAGGCCTTCGTCACGCATCAGCTTGTGGAAGAAGCGCGCGTAGAGCAGGTGAAGAATGGCGTGTTCAATGCCGCCGATGTACTGATCCACCGGCAACCAGTGGTCGGCCGCGGTTTTTTCCACCAGGCCGCCTTCGAAGTGCGGCGAGGCGTAACGGGCGTAGTACCAGGACGACTCGACGAAAGTATCCATGGTGTCGGTTTCACGCTTGGCAGGCTGGCCGCATTTCGGGCAGCTGCACTCGTAGAACTCGGGCATGCGCGCCAGCGGCGAACCGGCGCCGTCCGGCACCACGTCTTCCGGCAGGACGACCGGCAGTTGATCTTCCGGCACCGGCACGTCACCGCAGGCATCGCAGTGGATGATCGGGATCGGGCAGCCCCAGTAGCGCTGACGGCTGATGCCCCAGTCACGCAGGCGGAACTGGGTGCGAGAGGCACCGAGGTTTTTCTTGATCAGGGCGACTTCCATGGCGTCGAACGCGCCGGCGAAGTCCAGGCCGTCGAACTCGCCGGAGTTGATCAGCGTGCCGTGCTCGCCGTAGGCGTCCTGCCACGGAGCAGGGTTGGTTTCACCGGAACTGGTACGAACCACGGATTTGACCGGCAGGTTGTACTTGTGGGCGAACTCGAAATCGCGCTCGTCGTGAGCCGGCACAGCCATGACCGCGCCATCGCCGTAGTGCATCAGCACGTAGTTGGCGACCCACACCGGCAGTTTTTCACCGGTCAGCGGGTGCTCGACGAACAGGCCGGTCGGCAGGCCTTTCTTCTCTTGAGTGGCGACGTCGGCTTCGGCGACGCTACCGCCCTTGCATTCGGCGATGAACGCTTGCAGCTCAGGGTTGTTCTTCGCAGCGAGAGCAGCCAGGTGGTGTTCGGCAGCCACGGCAACATAGGTTGCGCCCATCAGGGTGTCCGGACGGGTGGTGAAGACTTTCAGGGTGCCGCTTTCGCCGATCGAATCGACGTTGTACGGGAACTGCACTTCCATCCCGCGGGACTTGCCGATCCAGTTGCGCTGCATGGTCTTGACCTGTTCCGGCCAGCCGGTCAGTTCGTCGAGACTTTCGAGCAGCTCATCCGCGTAGGCGGTGATCTTGAAGTAGTACATCGGAATTTCGCGCTTTTCGATCAGCGCGCCGGAACGCCAGCCGCGACCGTCGATCACCTGCTCGTTGGCCAGAACGGTCTGGTCGATCGGGTCCCAGTTCACCGTACCGTTCTTGCGGTAGATCACGCCTTTTTCGAACAGGCGGGTGAACAGCCATTGTTCCCAGCGGTAGTAGTCCGGCTTGCAGGTGGTGACTTCGCGGGACCAGTCCACCGCCAGGCCCAGGCTGCGCAGCTGGGATTTCATGTAGGCGATGTTTTCGTAGGTCCACTTGGCCGGGGCCACGTTGTTCTTCATCGCGGCGTTTTCCGCCGGCATGCCGAAGGCGTCCCAACCCATCGGTTGCAGAACGTTCTTGCCGAGCATGCGTTGGTAGCGGGAGATCACGTCGCCGATGGTGTAGTTGCGCACGTGCCCCATGTGTAGCTTGCCGCTGGGGTAAGGGAACATCGACAGGCAGTAGTAAGTCTCCTTGCCTGGCTGTTCACTGACTTCAAAGGACTTTTGCTCGTCCCAGAACGACTGGGCGGCGGCTTCGATTTCACGGGGCTGATATTGTTCGTGCATGGCTACTTTTGTACTGGATAGGGGTGGCCTAATCCTCTTCAATGCGACATCCGGAGCGGGCCGGACGGGCTGGAAGTGGAGTTACAGGAAGCGCCGTAGCATACATGACCGCGCTTGGCCTAGGGAAACCCTGATTGCAGCCGTTTGACCGGGCAAAATCGCGGCGAGGGCCGTTGGTCGCGGCGTGCAGCCGGTTTGTGCAGCGAAGCTAAGCTCTAACTGGGGAGTGAGTCTTATCTTCAATGAGGTGAGGGATGGTGGAGTCACAGCAAAAAAACGTTACCAAACCCGAGTTGTACGAGCGGTTGATCGATCGTCTGGGGATGGCTCTGGACGCTGCGAAAACCGCTGGCCGGCTGCGCGACGAGCGCCCCCTGGAGCTGGAATTGCGTGGCTTGAGCCCCGCCGAGTTCGAACTGGTCAAGGCCTATCTGGATCGCAGTGAGCGTGAAACCCACGGATACCTGTCACAGGCAGTGAAGCAACTCGATGCAACCCATTCGGCCAAAGTCATCTGGCTCAAGGACAAGGCACCCGGCAGAGACACCGTCAAGGTTCGCACTCTGCAGGCCAAGTAAACGCATGGCAGGTCAAAAAACGGATCTTTTTCAGCGGATCCGACCCTACTGGTTGTCGCGCTGTATTAACCCACTTAGGCTTCGGGCATCTCTGGAGATGTCCGATGCCTTTTCGTTATTTCATTAAACAACTTCTATTGCCGCCCGGCCTTCTCTTGTTGCTGTTGCTCGTCGCCTGGTGGTTGCGACGTTCGCGGCCGCGACTGGCGGGGCTGTGCTTTGCCCTGGGTTTTGGCGGTTTCCTGCTGATGAGTCTGCCGGTGGTCGTGCAATGGGGCGCCAAGGCTCTGGAGCGCGAGCCGCCGCTGGCCCGGGAAGACTGGACAAGCCTTGCGCAACGCGCGGACGCCATTGTGGTGCTGGGCTCCGGTCGCGAGCGCGGCGATCTGGCCTGGGGCGAAGATCAGCCGACTGGAGTAGGTCTCGAACGACAGCGTTATGCAGCACGGTTGGCCAAGGCCTCGGGGTTGCCGATTCTGACCAGCGGTGGCCTGCATTACGGTACGCCACCGACCGAAGCCAAGCTGATGGCCGACTCCCTACGCGATGATTTCGGTGTGACGGTGCGTTGGCAGGAAGGGGAAAGCCGCACCACGTGGGAAAACGCTGCTTTCAGCGCCAAAATACTGCTGCCGCAAGGCGTCAAACGCATCGTGCTGGTGACCCAGGCGTGGCACATGCCGCGTGCGGTGTGGAGTTATCAACAGGCAGGATTCGAAGTGGTGCCGGCACCGGTCGGTTTCCTGGGCACTGACAATGCCCGGCCGTTTGGCGGCTGGATGCCGGAGTTCAAGTCGATCTGGCAGAGCGGACAGTTGTTGAACGAGGCGGTGGGGCAGATCGGCTATTCGTTGTTCTACCGAGGGGAAGACAGCGCCGACTGATCACTCCCGCGCAGAACGCGGGAGTGAGCGGGTTTTCAGAGGGTCTTGGATAT
Source organism: Pseudomonas sp. SDO52101_S400 (assembly GCF_054071635.1). NCBI lineage: Bacteria > Pseudomonadati > Pseudomonadota > Gammaproteobacteria > Pseudomonadales > Pseudomonadaceae > Pseudomonas > Pseudomonas sp. SDO52101_S400. The sequence goes on from NZ_JBSVWF010000027.1 coordinate 64,360, forward strand.
CCGGTTGGTCATCAGCGCCCAGCCAAACAGCACAACGCACAGGATGATCAACGGCCACGAGCGCCATTGCAGATACGGCGTCAGGTTATGCATCGGCACCACTTCGCCGTAGAGCACGCCTTGTTCGAACTGCGGAATGCGCTCGGTGATCTGCCCGAACGGGTTGATCAGGCCGGTCACGCCGTTATTGGTCGCACGAATCATCCAGCGCCCGGCTTCAAGGGCGCGCATCTGCGCCATCTGCAAGTGTTGCAGCGGGCCGATCGAGGTGCCGAACCAGGTGTCGTTGCTGATGGTCAGCAGCAGATCGCTGCGTGCTGCCAGGCTGGCGGCGAATTCCGGGTACACCACTTCGTAGCAGATGAACGGTGCAATCTGGTAACCCTTGGCCTGCAATAGCGCCTGATCGGAAGGACCACGAGCGAAATCGGACATCGGCAGATCGAAGAACGCGATCAGCCCGCGCAGGATGTCCTGCAACGGTACGTACTCGCCGAAAGGTACGAGTTTCTGCTTCAGGTACGTGCCATCGCCTTCGCCGACCACGGTGATGCCGTTGAAGAAGCGCTTCTCGTGACGCACTGTCTGGCGGATCGGCACGCCCGTGATCAGCGCCGATTTACGCTCGGCGGCGAAGTTGCCCATCATGTTCAGGTAGCCCTCGGCGGACTCCTTGAGCACCGGCACGGCGGTTTCCGGCCAGATCAGCAGGTCCACCGGTTTCGAACGGAAGCTCAGGTCGCGGTACAGCGCCAGTTGCGCATTGAGCTCGGCCGGGTCCCATTTCATGCTTTGCGCGACGTTGCCCTGAATCGCGGCGACGCTCAGCGGTGCGCCGGCAGGGCTGGTCCAGGCGTGGCCCTTCAGCGCGATGCCCGCCACCCACGGCCCGACCAGCAACAGCAGGCCGGCGGCGATAAAACCTTTGCGACCGGTCTGCAGCAGGCGCGGTGCGTTGTAGATCAGTGCAGCTGTCAGCGCCAGGACAAACGACACCAGCCACATCCCGCCCAGCGGCGCGAGTCCGGCCAGCGGGCCATCGAGCTGGCTGTAACCGGAATACAACCACGGGAAACCGGTGAGGAACCAGCCACGAAACGCTTCCTGGCCTACCCACAACGCAGCGAAGGCCAGGGCATCGGCCAGCGGTGCCTCGTTGCGACGCAACCAGCGCGCCCAGAGCCAGGCGGGCAGGGCGAAGAACCAGGCAATGGCCGCCGTGAAAATCAGCATCAGGAACCCGGCCAGCAGCACCGAAGCACCGCCGAAATGGTGAATGCTGTAGTAGATCCAGCTGGTGCCGGCGCCGAACAGGCCGAAACCGAAGCACCAGCCACGGCCGAGAGCCTGGCGCGGGCTCAGCTCGCGCAGGCCGGCATAGAACAGGCCGACAGCCAGCAGGGCCAGCGGCCAGAGATCGAATGGTGCCAGAGCGAAGGTGGTGATTGCACCGGCCGCCACGGCCAGCAGATTACCGGGCCAGCCGGGGCGGGTTGTCCAGCGCATTTCAGTCCTTAAATTTACCGGGCGATTGGCGTGAGTCGCAGCAAGTGAATCCGACGGCTGTCGGCGTTCAGGATGCGGAAACGATAGGCGCCGATTTCAGTGATTTCGTTGCGTTTTGGCAAGTGCCCGAACGCGCTCATCACCAGCCCGCCGACGGTATCGAACTCGTCGTCGGAGAATTCGCTGTCGAAGAACTCGTTGAAGTTCTCGATCGGCGTCAGGGCCTTGATCAGGAAATCACCGCTGGGCAGCGGCTTGATGTAGCTGTCTTCTTCGACGTCGTGCTCGTCTTCGATGTCGCCGACGATTTGCTCAAGCACGTCTTCGATGGTCACCAGACCGGCCACGCCGCCGTATTCGTCGATGACGATGGCCATGTGGTTGTGGTTGGCGCGGAACTCGCGCAGCAACACGTTCAGACGCTTGGACTCCGGCACGAAGGTGGCCGGGCGCAGCAGGTCCTTGATGTTGAAGCTGTCGCCGTTCTCCTTGAGGATCAGCGGCAGCAGATCCTTGGCCAGCAGCACGCCCATCACGTCGTCATGGCTTTCGCCGATGACCGGGTAGCGCGAGTGGGCCGAGTCGACCACGGCAGGGAGGAATTCGCGGGGTGTCTGGGTCGCCTTGATGCTGATCATCTGCGAGCGCGGCACCATGATGTCGCGTACTTGCAGGTCAGCCACCTGAATGGCGCCTTCGACGATGGCCAGCGCTTCGCTGTCCAGCAGTTTGTTCTGATGTGCATCGCGCAGCAGCTCCAGCAGCTCCTGGCGGTTCTTCGGCTCGTGGGCAAAAGCCTGGGTCAGTTTACCCAGCCAGGACTTCTGCCCGTTGCTCGATCGATCTTCGCTCATAGCGATTACTCTGAATCCTTTGTTGTAACGATAGGGGATGTTTCGGTTTCGTCGTCCGCGTACGGATCGGGATAACCCAATTCGGCAAGCAACTCGCGTTCCAGTGCTTCCATTTCCTCGGCTTCCTCGTCATCTATATGGTCGTAACCAAGCAGATGCAAGCAGCCGTGAATGACCAGATGTGCCCAGTGGGCCTTTAGTTCCTTGCCCTGTTCGGCCGCTTCGCGCTCGACCACCGCCACGCAGATCACCAGATCGCCCAGCAAGGGAATGTCGAGAAACTCGTCGGGCACTTCGGCGGGAAAGGACAGCACGTTGGTCGCGTAATCCTTGTGGCGCCAGGTGTGATTCAGTTCGCGGCCTTCTTCCTCGTCGACCAGACGAATGGTCATTTCCGAATCGGCCGTGCGCTGGCGCAGGGCCAGTTCGCACCATTGGCGGAATTCGGCTTCGGTCGGCGCAGACGCTTCGGTCGCGATTTGCAGGTCAAGCTCAAGCATCGTGGCGAGTGTCCTTTGGCGCTTCATCAGCGACACGCGTCTCGAAGCGCTCGTAGGCTTCGACGATGCGTTGCACCAGCGGGTGGCGCACCACGTCTTTTGGCTGGAAGTGCGTGAAGCTGATACCCGGCACATCCTTCAGGACTTCGATGACATGGTGAAGTCCGGATTTGGTGCCGCGCGGCAGGTCGACCTGAGTGATGTCGCCGGTGATCACGGCCGTGGAGCCGAAACCGATCCGGGTCAGGAACATCTTCATCTGCTCGACGGTGGTGTTCTGGCTTTCGTCGAGAATGATGAAGCTGTTGTTCAGCGTGCGACCGCGCATGTAGGCCAGTGGCGCAACTTCGATCACCTGACGCTCGATCAGCTTGGCCACGTATTCGAAGCCGAGCATTTCGTAGAGAGCGTCGTAGAGCGGGCGCAGGTACGGGTCGATCTTCTGGGACAGGTCGCCGGGCAGGAAGCCGAGTTTTTCACCCGCTTCGACCGCCGGACGCACCAGCAGGATGCGGCGGATCTGCTCGCGTTCCAGGGCATCCACGGCGCAGGCCACAGCCAGGTAGGTCTTGCCGGTACCGGCCGGACCGATGCCGAAGTTGATGTCGTTGCCGAGGATTTCCTTCACATAGCGCAGCTGATTCAAGCCACGAGGGCGAATCATGCCTTTCTTGGTGCGCAGGGCGACGGAGGCTTCGGCGGGGGCGTGGTTGTCGAGTTGTTCGACGGCCGATTCCTGGAGAAACAGGTGAACCGTATCCGGCGACAGCTCTGAACCCTTGGTTTCCCGGTACAGGCGGCGAATCAGGTTTTCCGCGGAAGTGGTGAGCTTGGGTTCGCCGATCAGTTCGAACTGATTGCCGCGGTTGCGGATCTCGATGGCCAGGCGCTGTTCGATCAGGCGCAGGTGCTCGTCGAACTGCCCGCACAGATTGGCGAAGCGGCGAGCCTCAAAAGGCTCGAGGATAAAACGATGAGGTTCTATGGGTGCGTTCAAGGTCGTATTTAGCCGCCCTGGGGCAATTAGGATGAAATCAAGGATAACGCCAGTGGCGTGGGTGCGAAAGCTCTTAAATAAATGCAGTTCCTGTGGGAGCGAGCCTGCTCGCGATGGGCGTGATGCGGTTCATCTGACAAACCGCGTCATCGTTCATCGCGAGCAGGCTCACTCCCACAGTTGAACAGTAGTGTTACTGGATCAGCGAGCCGCGCAGCGAGTGCGGTTGTGCCGCATCGATGTGCACGTCGGCGAACTGGCCGATCAGGGTCGGATTATCGCAGCGGAAGTTGACGATACGATTATTCTCGGTACGCCCTTGCAGCTCGCCCGGGTCTTTCTTCGAATAGTCGGTCACCAGAATCCGCTGGATCGAACCGACCATTTGTCGGCTGATCTCGAAACCTTGCTGGTTCAGACGGTGCTGCAAGGCGTTCAGGCGTTCTTTCTTCAGTTCTTCAGGGGTGTCGTCGGCCAGATCGGCAGCCGGGGTGCCCGGGCGCTGGCTGTAGACGAACGAATAAGAGAAGTCGAAACCGACGTCGGCAATCAGCTTCATGGTCTGTTCGAAGTCTTTCTCGGTTTCCCCCGGGAAGCCGACGATGAAGTCCGAGCTGATGCAGATGCCCGGTACGGCGGCGCGCAGTTTGCGCAGCTTGGACTTGTACTCCAGTGCGGTGTGGTTGCGCTTCATCGCGGCCAGGATCCGGTCCGAACCGGACTGCACCGGCAAGTGCAGGTGCTTGACCAGTTCCGGCACGTCGGCGTGGGCCTGGATCAGGCTGTCGGAGAACTCCAGCGGATGGGAGGTGGTGTAGCGGATGCGGTCGATGCCGTCGACAGCGGCTACAACACGGATCAACTCCGCCAGGTCCGCGAGGCGACCGTCGTGGGTCAGCCCGCGATAACCGTTGACGTTCTGCCCGAGCAGGGTCACTTCACGCACGCCGTTTTCAGCCAGGTGAATGATCTCGGCGATCACGTCGTCGAACGGCCGGCTGACTTCTTCGCCGCGGGTGTAAGGCACCACGCAGAATGTGCAGTACTTGCTGCAGCCTTCCATCACCGACACGTAGGCGCTTGGGCCATCGATGCGTGGCTCGGGCAGGTGATCGAATTTTTCGATTTCCGGGAACGAGACGTCGACTTGCGGCAGCTTGCTGATGCGTGCAGCGTCGATCATTTCCGGCAGGCGGTGCAGGGTCTGCGGGCCGAACACCACGTCGACGTACGGGGCGCGATCACGGATTGCCGCACCTTCCTGGCTGGCCACGCAACCGCCGACGGCGATCACCATGTCCGGGTTAGCCAGTTTCAGTTCGCGCCAGCGGCCGAGCTGGGAATACACCCGGTCCTGGGCGCGTTCGCGGATCGAGCAGGTGTTGAGCAGGATCACGTCGGCATCTTCGGCGCGCGCCGTGACTTCCAGGGCCTGGTGTTCGCCCAGCAGATCGACCATGCGCGAGCTGTCGTACTCGTTCATCTGGCAACCGTGGGTTTCGATGTAAAGCTTCTTGGCCATGGAGTAGGGTCGTCACGTGGTTCAAAGAACCGCGCATTATAGGGAACATGTCCCCAGGTTCCTACCGTTGCGCGTCCAGTGGCTATGCTATAGTTCGCGCCCTCATTTTTACCCCGATGTGTTGTCCGCCCGCCATGACCAAACGCGAAGCTCCAATCTACAAGGTAATTTTCCTCAACCAGGGCCAGGTGTTCGAAATGTACGCCAAGCAGATCTATCAAAGTGATCTGTGGGGCTTCCTGGAAGTGGAAGAGTTCGTCTTTGGCGAGCGCACCCAAGTGGTTGTCGACCCGAGCGAAGAGAAGCTCAAGGCGCAATTCGAAGGCGTGGTGCGCAGCTTTGTGCCGATGCATTCGATCGTGCGCATCGACGAAGTGGAACGTCTCGGTACGCCAAAAATCAGCGAGGCTCGCGGTGCGGTCGGCAATGTGATGCCGTTTCCGGTGCCGATGCCCGAGAAGTAAGCGAGGCGGGGAAAGGGATTACGGAAGCGGCGAGAACGGCGTACGTCCGTCGGCGCTCTGCAGTTCCATCAGGTATTTACGGAAAATTTGCCCGAGTACCTGGGTCGCGGTTTCCAGGTCTTCGCGGGGCATTTTCTCGGCGACTTCGTCTGCGGTGTCCAGAGCGTCTTCGGCGCCGTTGACCGCCGCCATCTTCAGCACGATGTAAGCCTGAATGTTGTTGGCCTGCACGCCTTCACCGTGGAAGAACATGGTACCGAGCTTGAATTGCGCCTGGGCGTGGCCTTGCAGCGAGGCCTTTTCGAAATAGCTCAGGGCTTGATTGAGGTCGCGCGGCGCATTCTTGCCGTCGTAGTAGAACTCACCCAACTCGTATTGCGCTTGCGCATCCCCTTCATCCGCTGCCTTTTGGCAGGCGGCGAGAGCCTGCGTGACATCTTGCGGCTGAGTATTGAGGGTGCAACGACCCATCGCCGGGATCAACAACGAGTTGCCGCCTGCTTGTGCATGTGCGAGCAGTGGCTGAAGGAGCAACAGGCAGCCCAAGGCAAGGGTGCGGCCGGTGCGGTTCATGAGAATCGACTTACCTCTGAAGGGCGCGCGGACCCGTCGAGGGATCCAATAAGCGCGCATTATGAAATAAGCAGGGCCAACCTTACAAAGTCTTTACTCGATTTTCTGCTGTGTGGGGAATATATCACCCGGTTTGCGGGAGATTTTTGGCAGAAGCGTCGGAGAAAGCGCTGGAATGTAGGTGAAAGCTGACGCTGGCAATGGCCAACGTCAGCGATCAAGCCATTATTTCAGTTTGGCGAACGCACGCTCGGCAGCGTCGAGGGTCAGTTTCAGCTCCGCTTCGCCGTGGGCGATCGAGGTGAAACCGGCTTCGAATGCGCTCGGTGCCAGGTACACGCCACCTTCGAGCATCAGGTGGAAGAAACGACCGAACAGCGCAGCATCGCTGGCCATCACGTCTTCGAAAGTAACAATGTCGTCAGCGCCGCTGAAGTACAGACCGAACATGCCGCCGGCCTGAGTCGTCACGAACGGAATGCCCGCCGCGTCGGCGCGCTGCTGCAGACCGTCGAGCAGGCGAGTGGTGTAGTCGGTCAGTTCTGCGTGGAAGCCCGGGCGGCTGATCAGGCGCAGGGTGGTCAGGCCGGCGGCCATCGCCAGCGGGTTGCCCGACAAGGTGCCTGCCTGATAAACCGGGCCCAGCGGTGCGATGCGCTCCATGATCGAACGCTTGCCGCCGAAGCAGCCGACCGGCATGCCGCCGCCGATGATCTTGCCGAAGGTGGTCAGGTCCGGGGTCACGCCGTAGTAAGCCTGGGCACCGCCGAGAGCAACGCGGAAACCGGTCATCACTTCGTCGAAAATCAGCACCACGCCGTGCTTGTCGCACAGGCTGCGCAGGCCTTCGAGGAAACCCGGTGCCGGCGGCACGCAGTTCATGTTGCCGGCAACCGGCTCGACGATGATGCACGCGACATCCTGGCCGACTTCAGCGAGCATTTTTTCAACGGCGTCGATGTCGTTGAACGGCAGGGTCAGGGTGTGTTTGGCGAACGCCGCTGGCACGCCGGCCGAGCTTGGCACGCCCTGGGTCAGTGCGCCGGAACCGGCCTTGACCAGCAGGCTGTCGGAGTGACCGTGGTAGCAGCCTTCGAACTTGATGATGCTGTCGCGGCCGGTGAAACCACGGGCCAGACGGATCGCGCTCATGGTCGCTTCGGTGCCCGAGCTGACCATGCGCACCATCTCCATCGACGGCACCAGTGAGCAGACCAGGTCGGCCATCTCGGTTTCCATCGCGGTCGGCGCACCGTAGGACAAGCCGTGTTGCAACTGATTGCGCACAGCGTCCAGCACGTCAGGATGGCTGTGGCCGAGGATCATCGGGCCCCAGGAACCGACGTAATCCACATAACGCTTGTCGTCTTCGTCAGTGACGTAGGCGCCTTCGGCGTGTTTGAAGAACAGCGGCGTGCCGCCGACGCTCTTGAACGCGCGAACCGGCGAGTTCACGCCACCGGGAATGTGTTTCTGGGCGTTGGCAAACAGGGTTTCGGAACGAGACATGATCGGGCTCTCAAAAATCAGGATTTGAACAATTCGTTGAATGCGCGGGCGCGACGGGTCACTTCGGCGGTGCTGTCGGCGCCGAACAGGCCATGGACCACGGCCAGCAGATCGACACCGTGGGCCACCAGTGGCGCGGCGTTGTCGAGGGTGATGCCGCCGATCGCGCAGATCGGCAGGTGCAGCGTGCGTTTGGCCTCGTCCAGCAGATCGAGGCTGCAGGTCGGCGCACCGGGTTTGGTGTTGGAGTTGAAGAAGCGACCGAAGGCGACGTAACTCGCGCCTTCCTTGGCGGCTTGTTCGGCCAGTTCAAGTTGCGCGTGGCAGGTCGAACCGATGATCGCCTTGGAACCGAGCAGGGCACGGGTCGGCGACAACGGGCCGTCGGTCTGGCCCAGGTGTACGCCGACGTTCAGGCGTGCGGCCAGTTCGGCGTCATCGTTGATGATCAGTTGGGTCTTGTAGCGTTCGCACAGATCACGCAAGGCCTCGGCCTCACGCAAGCGCCGGGCTTCGTCGCTGCTTTTGTCGCGGTATTGCAGCAGGGTGACGCCGCCTTCCAGCGCCGCCTCCACGTACGGCAGGAACTTGCCGGCCAGCAACGGACCGTCGGTAATGGCGTACAGGCCACGTAGTTTCATCAGGCAGACCTCACGACGTTACGAGCAGAAATCCAGCGGCAGACGACGTGGCACGAACTGGCCTTTGCCCAGCTGTTCGGCATCGCGCAGGGTGCGCCAGGTGTAATCCAGCGCGGTACGCACGGCGCTGGCAAGGTTTTCGCCCAGTGCCAGGCGGCCGGCGAGGGTGCTGGCCAATGTGCAGCCGGAACCATGGTAGCTGCCGGGCAGACGCTGGCACTTGAAGGTTTCGCGCAGGCCGTCGCGACTGTAAAGGCGATTGTGGATTTCGGTTTCGTCGCCGTGACCGCCGGTGATCAGCAGGTTCTTGATGAACGGCAGGAGTTTTTCAGCGCACTCGTCCGCGGTGCCTTCTGGCAGTTCGGCGAGGATCCGGGCTTCGGGAAGGTTGGGGGTAGCGATGATCGACAGCGGCAGCAGGCGTTCGCGCATGGCGTAGCCGACTTCGTCCTTGCCCAGGCGTCCGCCGCCACCGGCGCGCAGCACCGGGTCGCAGACCACCGGCAAGTGCGGGTGCGCCTGAAGCAGTTCGACAACGGTGTCGACCATTTCCAGGGAACCGAGCATGCCCAGTTTCACTGCCGCGACTTCGGAATCGTTGAGTACGGCATTGGCCTGGGCCAGTACCCACTCACGGTCGAGGACGCGAAAGTCAGTGACGTTGACCGTGTCTTGCACGGTCAGGGCGGTGACGGCCGGAGCCGCATGGCAACCCTGAGCGAGCAGGGCTTCGATATCTGCCTGCAAGCCGGCGCCACCACTGGGGTCGTGGCCGGAGAGACAGAGGACAACGGGGCGTGAGCTGTAGATATTCATGGTGCGCGAGCTTACCACCAAACCTGTTTTTCGGGTGTTGCGGCGCAGCATGCGGCCGATAACCTCGATAGTCGGATCTGCAGCCGTTGCCACAATCTGACCGAGCCAACAGCTCTAGTCCGGCGTTTTGCTCTGGAACGCCCGTTCTAGAGCCTTTGTAGGAAAAATTTCCATGGTGCTCAATGGCCATCAACGGCTATGCTAGAGTGGATCCAAACCAATAACAGGTAATACCGGTTTTACGTCTACTCAAAGGGAATGGGGGGCTTCCTGACACAACCGGACAGGCCACGCTGGGGCTTCAATGCGCTATTTGTTGATGTTGCTGTTCTGTTTGCCCCTCCTGGCAAACGCCGTCGAATTCGACGAGTTCACCCAGAGCCTCCCACTGGGTCGATCCCTGGAAGTGTTCGAAGACCCGAGCGGTCAGGCGAACATTGCCGACGTCCGCGCGCAAGCTGCTGCCGGACAATTCAAAAAACACGATAAAGCCACGCTGAATGCCGGTTATTCGCGCTCGGCGTTCTGGCTGAAGATCGACCTGCATTACCGCCCGAGCAATCCGGCGGCGCAGCGTACCTGGCTGCTGGAGCTGGCCTACCCGCCGCTCGATCACCTTGACCTGTATCTGCCCGATGCCTCTGGCGACTATCGTCTGGTGCGCCAGACCGGGGATGCGTTGCCGTTCGCCAGTCGCGAGATTCGGCAGAACAACTACCTGTTCAACCTCACGTTCAAGCCTGACCAGCAACAGACCGTTTATTTGCGGCTGTCCAGTGAAGGCTCGATCCAGGCGCCGGTGACATTGTGGTCCAGCACCGCCTACCTCGAAGACCAGCCGGTGCGCCTGTACGTGCTGGGCCTGATTTATGGTGTGCTGCTGGGGATGCTGGTCTACAACCTGTTCATCTACCTCAGCGTGCGCGACACCAGTTACCTCTATTACATCTTCTATATCGGCTCGTTCGGCCTGTACCAGTTGTCGGTCAATGGCGCGGCGGTGGAGTATTTCTGGCCTGACAACCCGTGGTGGGCCAACGCCGCCACGCCATTTTTCATTGGTTGCGCGGGGCTGTTCGGCAGCCAGTTCGCCCGCAGTTTCCTGCAGACCAAGAACCACAGCCGCTGGCTCGACCGTTTGTTGATTGCCCTGATTGCCTTCGGCGCACTGGTGATGGGCCTCTCGCTGATGACCAGTTATGCCTTGGCCCTGCGTCTGGCGACGACGCTGGCGTTGATCTTTACCGTGGTGATCTTCGCCGCCGGGATCCTTGCCTGGTGGCGCGGTCTGCGGGTGGCGCGCTACTTCATCATTGCCTGGTCGGCGTTTCTGCTCGGCGGGATCGTCAACACGATGATGGTCCTGGGGTTGCTGCCGAACGTGTTCCTGACCATGTACGCCAGCCAGATCGGCTCGGCCATCGAGGTCGCGCTGCTGTCCCTGGCGCTGGCCGACCGCATCAACGCGATGCGTGAGCAACAGGCGCAGACCCTGTTCGACGCCGGCCAGAAACTCGAAGTGCTCAACCAGCAACTGGCCCACAGCAACAAGCTCAAGGACGAGTTTCTTGCGACCCTGACCCACGAACTGCGCACGCCGATGAACGGCGTGATCGGCTCGCTGGAACTGATGCAGACCGTCGAACTGGACCCGGAACTGGAGCAATACCAGCAAACCGCCGCCGGTTCGGCGCGGGACATGATGCGCATGGTCAACGGCATCCTCACGCTGACCGAATTGCAGGCCGGCAAGCTCAAGGCGACGCCGGGCAGTTTCAGCCTGCGAGCGGTGGTCGAGGCGCTGCGCGTGCAGTTCGATGGCAACGCCTCGAGCAAGTCGCTGGACTTCAAGGTCGACGTGCTGCCGACCCTGCCGGATCGCCTGCACGGCGACAGCGCCAAACTCGCGCAATGCCTGGAATGCCTGCTGGACAACGCGATCAAGTTCACCCGCGTCGGTGGCCTTGCACTGCGGGTTACCGGCAAACCGTCGACGGACAATCGCCTGGCGCTGTCGTTTGCGGTGATCGACACCGGCATCGGCTTTACCGATCTGGGTGAAGCCACGATGTATCAGCGCTTCTTCCAGCTCGACGGTTCGATGACCCGCGAATACGGCGGCCTGGGCGTGGGGCTGGCGATCTGCCGACAATTGGTGGAATTGCTCGGCGGCAAGCTGACCCATCGCTCCGAGCCGGGTCGCGGCAGTCGTTTTCAACTGGACGTCGAGTTTGAGTTGCCGGCCGTCGAAGCCGCGCCGACGCTTGTTCGCGATGCCATACGCGCACCGCAGGACTGCACGGTGTTGCTGGTGGACGACAACAGCGTCAATCAACTGGTGATGCGCGGGATGTTGCTCAAGCTCGGTTTCCGCGTGCGCACCGCCGACCACGGTTCCGCAGTCATCGAATGCCTGCAACGCGAGCCGTTCGACGCGGTGCTGATCGATTGCCAGTTGCCGCCGCTCGATGGCGCGTCGTTGTGTTGCCAGATCCACGACTTGCCGGGATGCGCCAGCCTGCCGGTGTTCGTGATCGCGCTGGGGGCCGATCGAGAGCATTGCGCTTCCGGCGGTTCGATCGACTACCTGAGCAAACCGGTGAAATTCGAGGACTTGCAGGTCGCAATGCAGCGCCGGGTGTTGAGTTGCTAGCAGGGTGAAAGCGCCGGCATTTAGGCCGATATGACACTTTGATCGGTCCGGGGGCGGTGCTTAACTGAAGCTCTGGCCGATCAAGGAGCCCCGTCATGAACCTGCATCAGTTCGCCGAAACCCACGAAGTCACCAACCAGCCTCCGTCGCTGGACGGCACCAACCTGTACCGCATCGACCTGCCGTTGCAGGAGTGGTCGCGGCGGTTCGGCGCTGGCTGGGCCGAGTCGAGGATCGACGCCTACGGCGCGCTGGCCGGCGGGCCGCTGATGGAGGCCGGGTTCCTTGCCAACCAGAACAAACCGGTGTTCGCCAGCCATGACCGCTATGGCCATCGCATCGATCTGGTGGAGTTTCATCCGGCGTATCACCAGCTGATGCGCACGGCCATCGAACATGGCCTGACGTCTTTGCCATGGGCTCATCCACAGGACGGCGCCCATGTTGCCCGCGCCTCCATGAGTTATCTGCACAGCCAGGCCGAAGCCGGCAGCGGTTGCCCGTTGACCATGACCTTCGCCAGTGTGCCCGCGCTGCGTTTGCAACCGGACCTGGCCGAACAATGGCTGCCGAAAATCCTCGCCACCGAATACGACCCGCGCAATGTCGGCATGGCCCACAAGGCTGGCGTGACTATCGGCATGGCGATGACCGAGAAACAGGGCGGCACCGACGTGCGGGCCAACACCACCAAGGCTTATCCGGTCGGCGCCAGTGGCCCGGGCCAGGCTTATGAACTGGTGGGCCACAAGTGGTTCTGTTCGGCGCCGATGTGCGATGCGTTCCTGACGCTGGCGCAGACCGACAAGGGCCTGACCTGTTTCCTGCTGCCGCGCCATCGCCCGGACGACACACGCAATCAGTTCTACATCCAGCGCCTGAAGAACAAACTCGGCAACCAGTCCAACGCCTCGAGCGAAGTGGAATTCCGAGGCGCACTGGCGTGGATGGTCGGTGAAGAGGGGCGCGGCGTGCCGACCATCATCGAGATGGTGGCCATGACCCGTTTCGACTGCATGGTCGGCTCCAGTTCGCTGATGCGTCAGGCACTGACCCAGGCCAGCCATCACTGCGCCCACCGCAAGGTCGGCGGCAAATTGCTCAGCGAACAACCGCTGATGCAGAACGTGCTGGCCGATCTGGCGCTGGAAAGCGAAGCCGCGCTGGCCCTGAGCCTGCGCATGGGCAAGGCGCTGGATCATCTGGACGATCGCCATGAGGCGCAGTTCGCCCGACTGGTGACGGCGGTGGGCAAATACTGGATCTGCAAACGCGCGCCAGCCATGATCAACGAAGCCGCCGAATGCATGGGCGGCGCGGGTTATGTCGAGGAGAGCATCCTGCCGCGGCTGTACCGCGAAGCCCCGGTGAACTCAACGTGGGAAGGCTCCGGCAATGTGCAATGCCTCGATGTGTTGCGCGCACTGTCGAAAGAGCCGGGTGTGCTCGATGTGCTTTTCAACGAACTGGGCGATGGCCATGGCGATAAACGGCTGGCCGCGCATATCCAGCAATTGCAGGCGTCGTTCAAGGACACCGGCGACATTCAGTATCGGGCGCGGCAACTGACCGAAGACATTGCTCTGGGGCTGCAAGCGAAGCTGTTGCTGGAGGCCGGGAATTCGGCAGTCAGTGATGCCTTTATTGCCAGTCGCCTGAGCGGTGGCGGCCGGGCCTATGGTGCTTTGCCGCGAGGCCTTGATGTTGAAGCCATCGTCGCCCGTTCCACCCCGCAAGGTTTCTGAAGCAAATCTCTCAAACACTGCAAAACCCTGTGGGAGCGGGCTTGCCCGCGAAGATGCCGGCACATTCAACATCGAG